>DOZQ01000253.1:232-8174 GCA_003517915.1 Oscillospiraceae bacterium
CAGCTTGCCCTTGGTCTGCCCCTCAAACTGCGCGTCCTTGAGCTTTACGCTTATAACCGCGATAAGCCCCTCCTGAATATCCTCGCCCTTTAGGTTGGAGTCGGCGTCCTTTAGCATTTTAAAGCGCCGGGCGTAATTGTTGATAACCCGGGTAAGCGCGGTTTTAAACGACTGCTCGTGTGTGCCTCCGTCCACCGTGTGGATGTTGTTGGCAAAGCTGTATAGCCTGGTATCAAAGCCGTTGTTGTATTGCAGCGCGATCTCCGCCGTGCTGTCCCCGTCCTCCGACGCGATGTGTATAACCTCGGGATGAAGCGCCTCCCGCTTGGTTTTTGAAAGCAGGAATTCGCAGTAAGAGCGTATACCACCCTCATAATGCAAAATATCCTCGCGCTGTTCCCCGTCCGGTCGCCTGTCCCTGAGCCTTATGTGCACCCCGGCGTTTAAAAAGGCCTGCTCCCTGAGCCGGTTCAGGAGTATATCGTAATCGTAAACAGTGGTGTCGGTGAATATTTCGGGGTCGGGCTTAAAGATTATAGTGCTGCCGGTCTCATCCGTCGCCCCGCCGCGTTTTAAATCCCCGTCGGGGTCTCCGCGCTTAAAGCTCTGGGTATAGGCATAGCTGCCGTCCCGCACCTCGACTGTCAGCCACTCGGAAAGGGCGTTTACGACCGACGCGCCAACGCCGTGCAGTCCGCCCGAGACCTTATAGCCGCTGCCGCCGAATTTTCCGCCCGCGTGAAGCACGGTGAATACGACCGTTACGGCGGGCAGTCCGGTTTGCGCCTGAATCCCCACAGGGATGCCCCTGCCGTTGTCATAGACGCGTATCACGTCGTCCTCAAGTATGTCCACCTCGATATCGGTGCAGTAGCCCGCAAGCGCCTCGTCTATTGAATTGTCGACTATCTCATACACCAGATGATGCAGGCCGCGCTCACCCGTCGAGCCTATATACATACCCGGGCGCTTGCGCACCGCCTCTAAGCCCTCGAGCACCTGAATCTGCGAGGAGTCGTAATTCTGTCCGGGAGCTTTCGCTATATCCCGCTTTTGTTCGTCCACTGTTTTTTCCTCCAGCCTGTTTTGATTCGGTCAATGTAGCCCGCCCTTTTGAGCAGCGTGAGCGCGGATATTTGTGAGATATACACCCTGCGACCGCTCGCGCGTGTTTTGTCGCTGCAAACTATAAAGGATTTTGGCATTTCAAGCGTCACATTGATCACGTCGGAATTCTTTTCCGCCATTTTTAAATACTCTCTGGTATTTTTTGAAATCGTCGCCGTTTCAAGGTCGAAGATGCCGACCACGTCGTCAAGGGCGACAATGGTTTTTTCACCTAAATGCAGGTACATGATTTATTCCTCGATTATATATGGTTTATTTCCGGGGAAATATTGCCCTAAAAAGGGCAACCCGCCGGAAAATTATTTTCTAAACCTTTCGTTTCTGGCCGATTTCATACCAACATTCCTTCGTAAGTTCTTTTTTTAATCCTTCCGATATAGGAATTTTAAACTTTTCGTAGATTTCCGGCTCTTCTTCAAAAACCTTGTACCGTGATAAATACCCTTCTTCGTCGTGCTCAAAAACATATTTGGAATGCCTTAGCATCGGTTCCGCTTTGGAATAATGCAGACTATAGAGATCAAATGTTTTCAGCCCTTCGCAGGAATATTCATAGTCTTCTTTTCTATATTCCCATATGCCCTGACCAAAATTAAAAAAACAAATGCACCAAGAGCAAATGCGCCCGTTTTCATAATGGCTTTCCGAAGCCTCTTTGATTCCATATCCTTTTTCAGAAAAGGAGTTTATTTCCGCGCTTATACCGGTTTCCACACCATCTTTATTAAAGATGAGCTCTGCCCCAATAGACTCAATATTTTCGTAATTTTGCCGTGTGAGTGTTAATTTTTCGTTCGCGTCAAAGCCATATTCAAAGTCGGATTTATTCGTGGTTTTACGTTTTAACAGCTTCCCCCGGTTAAGTCCGCCGGTTACAAGATCCAAAACTGGGCTGGGGCAGTAATATCCCCTGTGAAGACCCGCGCCGCCCCTGCTATTTTCCCAGTAAATAACGTCGTCGGACCGCTTTTCATAAAGCTCCATAAAATTTTCAGCATAGCTTTTTCCTATTTCATACAGCCGCTCACTGTCGGCCATAAAAGGCGCGCAGCGGTCGTTATTTTCTTCCGAGCGGTGATATTCTAACATAGATTTATACTCCGTCAACTGATGATTCTCCCCTGATCCATTTTAAACGCTTTGCCGCCCATAAGCCGCTTTACCGTCTCGGGTTCACAGCAGGTTATGAATATCTGCCAGCCCTCAATGTGATTGAGAATATATTCCTGCCTTCCGGCGTCCAGCTCGCTCATCACGTCGTCCAGCAGCGCCGCGGGCTTTTCTCCCGAAAAACGGCCCAGAATCACAGCTTCGGCAATTTTAAGCGCGAGCACCGCCGAACGGGCCTGGCCTTGTGAGCCGAACTGTCTCGCCGACAGAGAGTCGACCGATAAAACCAAATCGTCGCGGTGCGGTCCTACAGAAGTCCACCCGGTACGGATATCATGCTCTCTGGATTCCGCCAGCGCGCTTATAATAAATTCCACCGCGCCGCCATCCGGAATTTCAAACGAATAGGCGGCCGATAAATTTTCCCTGCCTCGCGAAAGCCCGCCGTATACCGCCGGGGCGGTTTCGTTTAAAGCGGCTATGTACCTCAGCCGATAGTTTATTATCTTAGCCGCCGTTTCGGCCATGCGCCGCTCGAACAGCTCGAACATGTCAAATAATTCGGTGTGCCCCGGCGCATCGCGGAGCAGGGCGTTACGCTGATCCAGCGCGCGCTTGTATTCAAGCAGGAGTCCCGCGTATTTCGGCCTCAGCTGAGCCAGCGCCGTATCTAAAAATCTGCGGCGTTCGGCGGGACCGCCGCGCACCAGCATAAGATGCGCCGGTGAAAAAACCACCGCCGGGAAGCTTTCGGCCATCTCCGCCGGGGATTTTACCGCCACCCCGTTTTTACAAAGCTCCCTTTTGCTTTTAATTTTAAGCTCCGCCGACTGTCTGCGTCCCTGCGAAAAAAAAGCTATTTCCGCCGACGCGCGTTCTTTTCCGAAGCTCACAAGCTCGGAGTCTTTAGCGCCCCTGAAGCTGCGCATGCCGGTGAACATCCAAACCGCCTCAAGCAGGTTGGTTTTGCCCTGAGCGTTTTCCCCATAGATAATATTGACGCCTTCGCCCGGTTCAAAGCCGCATTTTTCGATATTGCGGAAATTTTCAAGCTCAATTTTACAAACTGTCATCAAATATTACCCTATAAGCTTCATTTTCTGTCGAAACAGTATCCTCAGGCCGGAGCTTGCGTCCCCTCTGAGTACAAATCTCACCGTTTACGGCTATTTCACCCTGCGCTATTATAATCTTGGCCTGCCCGCCGGTACCGACGGCACCGCAGAGCTTCAAAAAAGCGTCCAGCCTTATATATTCGGTTGTAATTTTGACCTCACGCATGTTATTTGACCTTTCAACAAAAGATGAAGATTATGTGGAATAAACAGGCGTTGCAGGAACAATCATTGGCCGCCTGCCTGGTTCTGGATTTATGTTCCCGCCTTTAATCTCACCGGCAGCACTAAAAACAAAAAGGAATCCCCATCGCAGGGTACAAGCTTCATAGGCGAAAGCGCCCCGTTTATCTGCAAAAGCAGCTCGTCGCACTCACAGTTTTTAAGCGCGTCAAGAAAATAACGGTTGTTAAAGCCTATCTCCAACAGCTCACCCTCAATTTCAGCGGCAAGCTCGTCGTTTGCCTTGCCCGCGGCAGTCACGCAGGATACAAGCACTTTATTTTCTTGAAGCACACAGCGCACCGGGCTTTTCATCCTGTCGTTTATCAGCAGAGATATACGCTCTATACATTCGGCTGTCTGCCGGACGTTCAGCCTTATCTGAGTCTTATATCCTTCGGGAACCGAACGCCTATAATCGAGAAAATCCCCGTCCAAAAGCCTCGAAATTACGGTATAGCCCGACAGCTCAAACAGAATATGCCTGGTTCCCAAGTCTATTTTTATGTTTTCGGTATTATCTGAAATAAGCCGGCTTATTTCGGTAAGCGCCTTGCCCGGCACTATGAACCGCATTTCGGGAGCGTCCGCAAGCGCCTCATCCCTGAGCGCAAGCCGGAATCCATCCACCGCCACAAGCCTGATCTTGCCGTCTCCCAGCTCGAACAGTACGCCGGTATGCACCGGCTTTATATCGTTTTGCGCCACCGCGAATATTGTCTGCCGTATCATACCTTTCAGCACCACGGCGTCTATTCCAAGAGCTTTAGTTTCACCCATACCCGGCAGCTCGGGATATTCCGACGGGTCAAATCCCAAAATATTAAACTCGGCCGGCCCCGAGGTTATCACGGTCATCTTTTTTTCGTCCGCCGCTAAATTCAGCGTATCCTCCGGAAGACTGCGGATTATCTCGGAAAACAGCTTGGCGTTTAAAACGATTTCGCCCTCTTCGGCTATCCGCGCTTCTATATCGGTAAAAATACCGGTTTCAAGATCATAGCCGGTGAGCGAAAGCCTGCCGCCCTGTGCCCGAAGCAATATTCCCTCAAGCGCCGCTATAGACGACTTTGAAGAAACCGCCCTGATTACGTTGGCAGTCGCCTCCCATAATTTTTCCCTGTTGCAGCTCAGCCGCATAAAATCATCTCCTCATACGGCAATTCGATTTTTTTATGGACTTTTATAAAACTGTAAACCGAATCGCTCTAAAACAACAATAACTATAAATAAATATCAGTAGTAGTAGTAGGGGCGGTTGAAAATGCGGAAAACCCCGGCATCGCTCCGTCCGGGCGGATTTGACCCACTTTGCCTATGTTGAAAGTGTGTTTGCGTCTTGTCGGAAAAAAACCGCCCGATTCTTCCTTTTAACATTTATGTGGAGAAAGGTATGTTAAGTGTTTAAAATCCGGTTGAAAACCGTTATGATTATGTCAACTTGAGCAACCGCTGTTTATCTTGAGGGTTATTCCCTTATATTCTTTATAATATCAGCGATTACAGCCTTTTCATGGCTGTTTTGCTCCATCTTTTTTTCTATTTGCTGAATGGCGTAGACTATTGTGGAATGGTCACGTCCTGAAAAGTTATCGCCTATGGCCGAGACCGAAAGCCCGGTTATTTCCCTTACAATATAAATGGCGACCTGTCTCGCGTAGGATATTGGCGCGTCCCTTTTTTTCGATAGGATATCATCTACCCCTACCGCGTAGGTGCGCGCTACCTCCTGAATAATTTTATCTATGGTGACCGGCTCGGGCCTTGAGTCGTTGCGTATGTCGCGTATAGCGGCCTGAGCTACCTGAATTGTCGCTTGCTCACCCTCGAGCATTATAAAGGCCTGAAGCTTTTTTACCACGCCTTCGAGCTGCCTTATATTCGTTTTAAGCTGCTCGGCTATAAAAAAAACGACGTCCTCAGAAAGCTCTATGCTCAGCGACTGGGCCTTTCTTTGTATAATGCCGACCCGGGTTTCAAAGTCGGGCGGCTGTATATCGGCAATAAGTCCGGATTCAAAGCGGGAGCGGATGCGCTCGTCAAGAGTTTGAATATCCTTAGGAGGCCGGTCGGAGGTGAGGACTATCTGCTTGCCGCTTTGGTAAAGGGTGTTGAAGGTGTTGAAAAACTCCTCTTGGGTGGATTCCTTGCCGGCGATGAACTGAATATCATCCACAAGCAGTACGTCGACAGTGCGGTATTTTTCGTGAAAGGTGTTGTTGGTTCCTCTTTTAAGCGCGTCTATGAGTTCTATGGTGAAATCCTCAGCGCGCACATAAAGAATCGCTTTAAGCGGAAATTTCTTTTTCATCCGGTTCATTATGGCGTGCAGGAGATGAGTTTTACCAAGTCCCGAATTTCCGTAAATAAACAGGGGATTATAAACCACGGACGGCTTTTCTGATACCGCTACTGACGCCGCGTGGGCGAAACGGTTTGAGGAGCCGACAATGAAGGTGTCAAAGGTGTAGTCATAGTCGCTCATATTGGCCGAGAAGCTGATTCGCCTTACCGGCAAGGTCTTGTCGTCATCGGTTACTACGGTGAGCTTGACTTTAAAGCCCAAAACGCTTTCAAACGCGTCCACAAGCAGCGTAGCGTAATTTTCAAGGATAACGGTGCGCTGAAACGAGGTTCTTACATGCAAAATCGCGTCGCCGTCGGTGAGATCCACAGGTGAGAGGCTGTCGATCCACACTTTATAGGCGACCTCGGAAATTTCTTTTTTACAAAATGAGCATACGCTTTCCCAGACTTCATTTAATGACTCCATTTTTCCTTCCCTTACCCTTCAGCATAATAACTATGTGCGATTATTATATCATGATTTTAGCGGCTGAGCAACTTTAATAATTATTATTCCGCTATTTAAATACCAGAATAATAATTCTAATTGGCCGTGGGAGTGAGCTCCCACATGGCCGAATATTATAGTAAAACCACGTTTTTATTAATTGCCGGCGTAATATTTATTGACTATTAGCTGTTAATTGTATTGACACCGCGGACGTATTTGTTATATAATCTTAAATTGCAGGGTTGTACTCTTTTTTGTTTATATGGGCAAAAAAAAGTATGATCTCCCGAAGGGAGGGTTTTCAATGTTTAGAACTTATCAGCCAAAAAAGCGTCACCGTCAAAAGGTTCACGGTTTTCGCAGCAGAATGTCTACCAGAAACGGCAGAAAAGTTTTGGCCAGACGCAGAGCCAAAGGCCGCAAGCACTTATCTTACTGATACTGAGAACCTGTGTTTTTCAGGGCGATACGCCGTATAGTTACCGAACCTTGAAACCAGCGTAGGAGCTGATTTTTAGGTTTGGTGACTATAATGCACAGGTTCTGGGGATCTCCCCGCCGGGTGGCCGCATATGAGCCGCCCCTGCGAATTTCGATTAACTTGATGCTTATCCAGCCGGTGAAATGTGAGGAATAACCGTGCCGTTTGAATCGCTTAAACTGAATAAGGATTTCAGACGGGCTTATTACCGCGGTAAAAACCAATGTCATCCGGCGCTTGTCAGCTATGTGCTGAGAACACGCTCGGGCGGAGTCCGTCTTGGGATAACCGCGAGTAAAAAAATCGGGTGCGCGGTGAAGCGCAACCGTGCGCGCAGGGTGATAAAAGAAGCGTTCAGGCTGCTTTATCCTAAGCTTGGCAAGGCGCTTAACTGTGATATTGTCTTTGCCGCCAGAGCCAAAACGGCAAAGGTTAAAATGCAGAGCGTATACGGAGCTATGGCCTTTCATCTTAAAAAAGCGGGACTTATATTATGAAAAAGCTTATGATAAGGCTGATCAGGCTGTATCAAAAAGGAATATCCGCTTATACCCCGCCTTCCTGCCGGTTTGTTCCGACCTGCTCGGAATATGCCGTGCAGGCGCTTGAACGGTTCGGATTTTTTAAAGGGATGTATCTCGCGGTTCGGCGTATTTTAAAATGCCACCCGTTTCACAAGGGCGGCTATGATCCGGTGCCGGAAAAAAAAGAGAATAAGGACGCCATATAAGGACACCGTATGCGGTGATTGTTACAATATACGTAATCTTTGGGCAAAATTACAGATGTTAAATGTATGCCGTGACACGCGGCGGAACGGAGCTGTTTCATGCAGATTTTTGAGACTATCATCTATAAGCCGATAGGATGGCTGCTTGAGCAGCTCTATTATATTTTTGGGAACTACGCGCTGGCGATTTTTATGCTGACCCTCGTCGTCACTATAGTTTTTATCCCGCTTAATATGCACCAGCAAAAGAGCGGCGCCAAGCAGGCGCGGCTTAATCCCAAAATAGCCGCATTAAAAGAAAAATACGGCGCCGACCGGAAGAAATATAACGAGGAGCTCAACAAGCTCTACGCCAGAGA
>DOZQ01000185.1 GCA_003517915.1 Oscillospiraceae bacterium
CTGTATGAAAGCAAGCGGCTATGTACTCGTTTGTTGGGAGCTATTTATGTGATGGCCTATGGATAATATATTTTCAAAACTACTGTCAACTACTGTCAGGCTGTATTTTCACAAGGGGCGAAAAGGCTTGATTTCAAGGGATTTTCGCGTTTAGTGGAGTATATACACTCGTCCTTGGTAAGGATGAGGTAATGGGTTCGACTCCCATCATCAGCTCCAAGATTCCAAAAAACTGATAACTAAGCGGTTTTTTGAGTGTAGAAAATCTCTGTACACGATTTTTACACGTTTTTTAGAAAAATATGAACGGCTGACCTTGCAGGAAAAAAGGCTCGCTCTCAAAAATGAGAGGTAGCCTTTTTTTCGTGCCTGTAAACGGCAGCCGAAAGGAGTAAAACCATGTCGGAAAACAAAACCACGCTATACGAGAAATATATGCAGCGGCGCAAAATAGTCCCAGAATGGCCTCCTGTCGGGTATCCAGACAGGCCTCTAAGCATGGATGAGTTTTTACCAATCTGGGATGAATGGGATAAAACCATGTGGGGCGCGGTTTGCTATAACAAGAAACTGCTTTTTGAGTTGACGGCAACCGAGCCGAGGGCGCGGCGGTCGTATTGCACACCATACACAATACAATACACGCTGTTTTCAGATAAGCCGGAAACTATAAGGATTCTGCTTGAGGTTACATACTTTCCAAAAGACTACAAAGACAAAAAAAACTTCAAAGACAAATACAACATACGTTTTCGCAATCTTCAAGGCCGTGTACCAGACCCCACTACAGAGAACGTGTTAAAGGCGGCTTTTTAATTGGGGCGCATAGCTCGGCGGGTACAGGGCGCAGGGGTTCGGATGGGGGCGGCAACGCCTCCCCCCTGTCATTGGCGCGGCTTGTCCGCATTGCCGCCGGAGGCGGTTTCATTATCGGCCTTGCAGCGCAAAGCAACAGCCACAAGCAAGCCTATAATGCCCACAGAAAGCAGCGACAAGCACAAACACCGCTTTCATCAGCTTCGTTTCCCCTGCCCTTAAACTATCTGTTGTTCTATCCTCTCGAAAAGTTCATCATCAAAAAAAGCGCGTACCGTGATATTCAATCCGGCGCAGATTTTCGCCACGGTTGATAGCGTGGGGTTTCGGCTGCCTGTGTTGATTATGCTGCTTAATGTCGATTGCGTCAAGCCGCTTTCAACGGCCAATTTATTGATGGTGATATTGTGCGCCTCACACAGATTTATAATTCTCTGCCTCGTTGCATTCCTGACGGTCATTGCATTACAACACCTTTACATATAGCGTTGTAATAAGTCTAAGTCCAATCGGGTCAAACTCATAACGATATGTCGTTGATTTACTTGCCTGTCTATGCTATACTATAGAATAGGGCGCAGCTTATGCCGGTGATTGCGCTGCTTCAATGGCAGTTCACAAAATGTTTACAATTTGCCTTGCTACGTTTTCGCCAAAATAGTTGTTAATATATAATAGAGGCCAAAAGCCTTTTATCTTTGGTTCCGAAAAGGTTCCGCACGATTAAGGGGGAAATCCGATGTTGACTACGGAAATGTCGCGATACTCAACGCAAAATCAGGAGTTGCAAGAGTTGGCGCTTCATACCAAGAATGGCGACACAGAGGCGATGGTGGAGATTGTAGAGCGGTGGGGTGTGAGGCTCACGGCTTACATCTATCGTCACCTTTATGACAATGAGGGTAACTCCGGCCAATGGCAAGACGCAGAAGAAATTGCCAATGATGTGTTCAATGAGGTATTCTCTCACATTGACAGGTGGGTTCCCGAAAGCCATATAGTATTGCGGATTCTGTCAACAGGCAGAGGCCACTGAGGCGGGCAACTCCAATCACAATCCGGCAGAGTGTGTCGGCTTTATCCTCACCTTCAGCGACGGAGTACAGCTTTACATCGCGGGCGACACTGACCAAACCGCGCAGATGGCGACATTGGCCGAACGAAAGCTCGACTATGCCTTCTTTCCCTGCGACGGCAGGTACAATATGGACGCCGCTGCCGCGTCCGAATGCGCCGCGCTTGTGGGCGCCCGTCACAGCGTCCCATACCACCTGACGCCTGAAGCCCCATTTGACCGTGAGCTCGCCGAGCAGTTTCAAGCTGAAGGCCGCCTGATCGTGGCGAACGGCGAGGAAATCACGCTGTCCAAGGCGTGAAAAGGAATCTGCGGTCGTGTGCTTATTAATCACCGAACTGCCCAACATCAATATTCAGTTTCAAGTTTAATGTAGGGTCTTCATAACCTACAATCTTTATTCTGCTGTGTGCACTTCCGAAGAACCAACAACAGAGTTGAAAATATCTATTTTGTGGATAGCGAAAGTAGTGTCCCCCAGATAATGGAAATAGCACCCACCCTTTGCGTCCGCGAAGAGGATAATCTGGTCGCTGCGATTATTATCCCTATCGAGCCACGACACCCGCGAGGCTTCCGCTGTTGAAAGGTCAAGCTCGGTTTTCGCAAGGTTGGACGCTATATCGTCAAGGCAAGCATCCAAATCGTACAAATCTGGAGTGGTTTCATATAGGCTGTACTTTTGGATGCCGGGGCCGTTTTCATCGTAGAGAAAAGCAAAACAACCATACCTATCCACGCCGTCAGAGAAAGTGCAGTAATAGAGTTTTTCTCCCTTGCGCGTGACCGATTCAAGGTCGTGGTCTAAAACCCGATACTGCGTAAAGCAGTCGAAATTCCACTGAGGGTTTTTGATACCAGTCGCTTCTTCCACCCACTGCGCGGCGAACCTCTGTATACTTTTATGCTGGAAATATTCAAACGCAGGTTCACTTTGTGCGGAGTGATAAGAATTGCGGATAGCGTCGAACTGGGTTTGGTTCGGAAATACAGGTTTCGTATCGGTATAGAGAACCGTGAAACCGTCTACCGCTCCAACCATACCAACGGCATCTGCCCGCTGAGTGTGAAAGTCGCACCCGACAGTAGGTAGCAGTATCAAAATGGCGCAGAGCGTAAATACTCGTTGCAGTAATTTTTTCATAAACAAAATGTATCCTTTCCTCTATGAAATATCTATTTGTTAGAAAACATAAATAATCTAAGTTGCGCCTTTTGGAACGGAAAGGTTATGTTCTGCATGCATTGGTGCGGACATATCGCTATACATCGCTCGATTGCAATGCTTTCAGATAGTCTTCAAGCATTATATTTGGGGCATAGGCACACAAAGATTATGCTTATTATGGCTTTGATGTCTTAGGCTTTTACGCTGATAATCCGTACCAACTCAAATATCTCAAACAAAACTGGCGTATCTTCGGTAAACGAATAACCTCGATTCTCTGCATCTCGGTTCCAATACCTTTTGTTACCTGCCCTCCAATCCTCGAAGGATTCATCTTCACCCTCCAATTTTACCATGTCCCATGTCAACAATTGAAATGGAACTGTTGTGGTTGAAATTGTTTTGATTACGCAGGCTGGTCTACCTTTACCGTCGAGAACAAGCGACAAGTCGCCAGGTGCTGGAGCATGATCTCCATCCAAAATAACTGATACTGTAGCGGTTTTCTTTCCAGATACGACAAGTTCCAGCAATTCATCAGCCATTTGGGGATTATCTCCGAAAGCAAATGTTTCAACATATTGTTCATTATTATCAGTCATCAAACTCCACCTCGCAGTATATGATTGCATGCCTTGGTGCGGACATATCGCTATGCATTGCACGATTGCAATGTTTCTGATTAGTCTTCTAGTATTATCCTCGGTTACAATAATTGACTAACCGGCACTCTTATTGCTATGCTTATAAAAGATCATCCCTATTACGTTTCCAATTAGTGCTATTGCTCCGTAGGCTAATGCATAAACCCATGCGGTCGAGTTAAAAAAAATAAAAATAGTTGGCAAAAACAAAACCGCCACAATCGCAGGGTATATTATGTGAAATGAGTGCTTAATACCGTAAATAAGTGAGCAAACAAAGCATATTGAGGGAACCACAAAAAGCAATATAAGCATTGCGCTGCCCGTGTCTCCTATTAACAGCGGCAGTAAATAGAAATCCAATGCCAAAATAAATAAAAAGGTAACATTGATTTAATCAGCTTCATAAACTGCATCTCACAAAAAGGGGTTTCGTCGGATTATTTGCTCTAATTTGCACTTGCTGGAACCCGATTCACCGTTGGGGCGACATACTCGACTTTTGGAGCGGAAAGGTCATGTTCTTCGATGCCTTGGCAATGGTTTCACCTTTGCCATTTGTTTTGCTGATGGCATTGATTTCTAATAACTCATAATATTCTTGTCTACATTGAGTAATCATTGTAATGCTCTTTTGGATAGAACCCAATCAAGCGCAACAATGATATATCCCAATAACAAGAAGCCGCCCAGCATAATTCCTACATATAACAGCATACTATTCCCCGCTCCGGATGGAGTCGGGTCAAGAAACGGATAGGGATAATTACTTCCTGTTCCGCTTATTTCACCGCCTAAAGCTCCCCGTACTAATGCAAACATAACATATGCAACGGGAATGGATATCCATAAAAACGGGGATCTTCTGTTATACATGCCTTTATCATCGAACAAAAGATAATCCTGAAACACCATAACAGGACAAAGATAGTGAAGTATTTTACTTGCTATTGAAACATGACTTGGTCCCGGTAAAACCACGAACAGAATACCCGTAACAGCGATAGCAAGCGTGATTGCGCCTTTGAAACCGGGGAACGGATTTAGTGGTTTGCCTGAATCTTTTTTTAAAATTCCATAAATAAAGCACATTAAAAAGAAAGCAAAACACAATATATTACTCTGTGTTGTATAGTATACAATGTCCTCAATTGTTCCATCACCACCTGTAATGCCGAGCCAGTCTAACAATGCTCCACCGGATAGTAGTAAATAGGCTCCTCTATAAAACAGGCTTATTCGCTTTTTCATACAATTACTTGATTCCACTCCATTCGATGCGCTCTTTAGCTAATGGATTCCTCGCACCACCGGCGGAAAAACGCGAGCTGTTCCTCCGTGTGGAAATAATGCTCCCCTTGTTCCATAAACCGCAAATCGGCCTGAAACCGCTTGGCAAAAGCTTCAACGGTGTCAAGCTCGACGGTATCGTCTTTCTTGCCGTATAAAATAGAAGTCGGGGTATTCCAAGCGGTGATGGGATTTTCTTTTACATAGCAGTAATAATCCCAATACAACGTCAGACCAATCGGCGTAGCGATTTCCTGCTCGGCCTTCAGCCGCTCCTCACTTACATTGAACCAAGTCATCATGTTGCTGATCATGCGTTCCATGTCAACAAGAGAGGACAGAAACAGTGCTTGCCGCAGTGGCGCGCCGTTGTAGGCCATCAAGC
>DOZQ01000147.1 GCA_003517915.1 Oscillospiraceae bacterium
TGAGCGAATTCGGAATCGAGTGCATTTAAAGAATTTTCATGCCTATAATCACCCGTATGTAAAATACATATAAAATTGTTTGCACTCTTTTAACAATTTTCCTTGCAAATAAAGTTGTTATGTCAAGAATTTACGGGTATAATATCTATATAACAGGGCAAACTCTGAGACTTAGTCATTCGTTGATTAAGATTGGCACGAGAGGGGAAATCTACTATTTTTTTCACCAGAGATATTGGTATCGATTTAGGTACCGCGAATACGTTGGTCTGTATTAAGGGAAAAGGCATTGTCATGCGGGAACCGTCGGTGGTCGCCGTGGATGTCCGCAACGACGCGGTGCGCGCCGTCGGCAGCGAGGCCAAGGAGATGATAGGCAGAACGCCCGGATCGATTATTGCCGTGCGCCCCTTGAAAGACGGCGTTATCGCGGATTTTGACGTGACGGCCGCAATGCTAAAGCGTTTTATTAAAGTTGCGCTCAAGGGCACCATGTTTTCGCGTGCGCGGGTGATAATATGTATTCCGTCGGGGGTCACCGAGGTGGAGTGCCGCGCGGTGCACGACGCCGCCCGCCAGGCTGGAGCCAAGGATGTCGACCTGATTGAGGAGCCAATGGCGGCCGCTATAGGCGCCGGGCTTCCGGTGTGGGACGCCACGGGCAGCATGGTCGTTGACATAGGAGGAGGTACCTCCGAGGTCGCGGTGATCTCGCTGGGGGATATTGTCACGGCGCAGTCGGTGCGCGTTGCGGGTGACGATATGGACGAGGCGATAATCTCGTATATACGAAAAAAACATAACCTTTTGATAGGGGAGCGCACCGCGGAGCAGATCAAGATACAAATCGGCTCCGCCTACGCCTATCAGGACGAGGGCTCAATGGAGATAAAGGGCCGCAATTTGGTGGACGGGCTTCCAAAAAATGTGGTCATCACGGCGGAAGAAGTTCGCGAAGCGCTGGCTGATCCCTTGGCTCAAATTATAGACGCTATACGCGGGACACTCGAGAAAACCCCGCCCGAGCTCGCGGCGGACATCATCGACAGGGGCATCACCTTAACCGGCGGAGGAGCACTGCTGCGAGGGTTCGACAAGCTGGTTTCGGCGGAGACCAACATGCCGGTAAAGGCCGCGGAGGATCCGCTCGACTGCGTGGTCGAGGGCACCGCGAAACGGCTTGAGATCGACATCCCGTTCAACGCCTACACCAGCCGGACAAAATATTGATTTTATAGTGGGCTTACAAGTTTTAAGCTATAATAAAATGCGGTCAGATGTAAGATCTTTAACGGAGTACTCCGTGCGTAGTCATAGTATGTTTATAAAAATATGGCAGAGAGTATGTGAGTGTATTGTCTAAAAGCAAAGTTTTTGCCGCAGGTGTGACTAGAAACTCTAATCTGGAGCTTTTGAGAATTGTGGCGATGATTTTAATTGTTGCTTTTCATCAGTTGGGAGGACCATTTGTGATTGACGCGCCTGAGGGCGGCAAAGCCTTTGAACTGATATCTGACAATTGGAAAGTTTATGCGATAATTCGGGCGTTTCACGCTTTTTCCGGAGATCTCGGCAACATACTTTTCGCCATGATAAGCGGTTATTTTCTTATAAAAGCCACTCCGACTATATACAAAACGGCGCAAACCGCGTTGAAATTCTATGGACTGCTGTTATATAACTTTGTTTTTGCTGTCTTTTTGTCGGTTGCTCTGTCTCTGTTTACCCCAATCCCCTTTGCGAAAATCAATTTCAATACAATATTCTCGCTTGGGTCTTTATGGTATTTGGGCAGCTATTTGTTTTTGCTTGCGTTTTCGCCAATTATCAATAAATGGCTTAACAAGCTCAGTAGAAAAGCATTTACAGGGCTTTGTATAATGGTAATAACCATTATGACCCTGCTCGACTTAGAAGCAAATTTTCTAATCCCGGATTCAAGAATAAGGACAATTATAGGCGGTTATCTTATCGGCGCGTTGCTCGGACGTTTTAATATCTTGAAAAAAATCAAAACTCTTCCACTTGTCTTTATGACGTTTCTTCCGTTTATTTATTACCTGTGTGCTTACTACTTTAAAATGCGGTTTTATCATCAGACAATTCTTGAAAGCGCAAACAATCTGCCTACCGGATATCTTGTCTGGTTTGCGCCCATTGCCTTGTTTGAGCTATTCCGCCGAATGCAGATAACATCACGTTTTATCAATCGTGTGGCTGCCACAACGCTGTTTGTCTACATATCACACTCCGTGTCACCGTTTCTTCCAATGCTGCGTGAATATGCATATGTGACATTGGCAGGGCGCTTAACAGGGCTTAGTCCTTGGCTTTTTGATATAAGCTATCTGTTTTTGATCGTTGGCCTTACGGCGGTAAATTTCATTGTCGGCTCCGCCTTTGGGATGTTATATAATCTGCTCATACCGCATATCAAGAAACTTCTTCTGAAAGTCCTTCCGATTTCAGTTGAAGCCGGTGTTGATTCAAATGCCAAAAAAGTAACGTAATGAAAGCTCAATTAAACGTAGGGGGAGTTTTCCCAAAAACGCTTTATCATTTGCTTAAAGCCTATTTTTCAGGAGGATATATATTTGCGACAATTTTTTAAATCCGCGCGGTTTAAGGTCGCCGTCGGCATTGTCGTGTTACTTGCGGCCATAGCTATAATAGTCGCCGTGGCCGGAGGAGCCGCAGCGCCGCAGTCTAATATAATCGGCTCAATAGTTACTCCGGTGCAGCGCTTTTTCGCCGGGATAGGGGACTCACTGGGCGATTTTTTCGACGGCTTTGAGGACACGGAGGCGCTTAAAGAAGAAAACGAAGAGCTGAGGCAGGAGCTGCGCGAAAAGACCTCGGCGCTTTTGGAATATGATAAGCTAAAGCGCCGAAATGAATTTTTAAAGGATTATATGGAGATAAAGGACGAAAATCCCGATTGGCAGTTCGCTGAGGCTATGGTCATCGGGGAGGATCCGCTTGACCCGTTCGGCAGCTTTATGGTCGACAAGGGAACTCTCCATGGCATAAACAAAGGTGACCCGGTCATTACGGCCGACGGGCTTGTGGGGTACATAGAAGAGGCGGGAGTCAATTATTCGACCGTTACCACCATTTTAAACCCGGACGCTCAGGTCGGCTCCTACGACAACAAAACCAGAGACGCGGGGGTTATCGAGGGAGAGGCCGGACTGGCCGAGGACGGAAACTGCAGACTTTCTTATCTTAAAAAGAGCGCGAAGGTTGCCGTGGGAGATTATATCATTACTTCCGGCGTAGGCGGAGCTTTTCCCGACGGGATTATTGTGGGCGAGGTCGTCGACATGGGTCAGGACGCGGGACAGGTTTCGGTCTACGCGGTGGTTCGTCCCCAAGCGCGGCTTGAGGAACTAAAGGACATTATGGTGATTACCGCGTTTGAGGGGCAGGGAAGCCTTGACGAAACAATGGAGGACGGCGGCTGATGCGCTACAGAAAGGGCGGCAACGAATTTCTGCGCCACGCCCTGTATGCGGTGATTCTGATTCTCTGCTATATGCTGCAAAGCGCCGGCATTTTACCCCGTATTTACGGAATTTCCGCATTGCCGGTGATTCCGGCGGTTACGGGTATTGCCATGCTTGAAAGTGACACGGCGGGTATTTTTTACGGGCTGGCAGCGGGTATTTTGATGGATTTTGGAAGCGTGGGATTTCCGGGCTTCAACGCTGTTTTGCTGATGACCGCCGGATGCACCGTGGGACTTATGATAACGCTGTTACTGCGCCGCAGCAAAATTTCTGCGGTGCTTATGACGTCGGGCGTCCTTTTTGTTTATGTTACGCTGCACTGGCTGTTTTTTTATCTTTTCGCGGGGCATTCGCAGGCGTTTTATCATTATGTACGCTACAGTTTGCCTTGCGCGTTTTACAGCCTGATTACATTTTTCGTAATATACCCGATTCTGTCGCTTATAAGGCGCGTACTGCGGCCCATGCGATGACTACTACTAAGAGGTGAAATTTTTTGAAAAAGAGATCGGCTACCGTGCGCCTGATAGTTTTGGCTGTGGTGCTTTGCGCGGCGCTTGCGCTGTTTTCCTTCAGGCTGCTTGATATGCAGTATATCCATGCCGAGCAGTACCGCTCGGAAGGTCAGACCGACGAAAATCCCACGGTGGTGATACCGGCGGCGCGCGGCGAAATACTCGACCGCAACGGCATACCGATGGCGGTCAACCGGGAAAGCTATAATATTGTGTTTGACCGCGCCTATATGCAGTACAGCGATGTGAACCCGGTGATCGAACGGCTTATAACCCTGCTGGATTCGACAGGAGAAACCTATCACGACATTCTGCCGCTTTTAAAAACCGAACCGTTTGATTTTACCGGTGACGAGGAGGAAACCGCTCGGCTGATAGCCAATTTGAATCTTGCGCATTACGCGAACGCATCCAACTGCTACGACAATATGATAGGCGCCTACGATCTGCAGGACTACAATAAAAACCGCCAAACGCAGCGCAGCATAATGGGTGTGCGCTACACCATGGCGATGAAGGATTTTTCCATCATAAACCCCTATACCTTCGCGGAGGATATTTCGATTCAGACGGTGCAGAAGATCAAAGAAGCAGGCGAGCTATTGCCGGGCATAACAGTGGAAACCGGAGCGGTGAGGGAATATCCTATGCCTGAGGTGGCGCCTTATATAATAGGAAGCATCGGTCCTATTTACGCCGAGGAATGGGAAACGCTGAAAAACGAGGATTACCGGCTCAGCTCCAAGGTGGGCAAGGATGGCATTGAAAAAGAGCTGGAATCCTATTTAAGGGGCAAGGACGGCAAAAAAGAGATTATTCAGACCGAGGACGAAAACGGCAAGACCATAACCGAGGAAAAAATTATTACAGAGCCTGAAAACGGAAATACCGTAGTATTGAGCTTGGATTCCAAGCTGCAAAAAATCTTGCAGGACGAATTAGCCGCCTATGTCGAGATGAAAAAAGCTGACAGAGGTCAGTGCTCGGGCGGCGCTATTGTGGTGCAGGACGTAAGAACCGGCGAGATTCTTGCCGCGCCGACCTATCCCTCCTACGATATGGAAACTTATGAAAAGGATTATCAGTCGCTTGTAAGCGACCCGGACAAGCCGCTGTTCAACCGGGCGCTGAGCGGGATATATCCGCCCGGATCTACGTTTAAGCCCTGCACGGCGCTTGTCGGCTTACAGGCCGGGAAAATCACGCCGGACGAGACTATTCTGTGCAACTACCGCTACGACCGCATAAAGGACGTCGATTTTTACTGTATGCACGCTGACGGCAACCTGAATGTGACCCAGGCCATAGCGCGCTCCTGCAACATCTTCTTTTATGAGGTCGGCTGGCGTTGCGGCATAGACACGCTAAACCAATATACCAAGCAGTTTGGTCTGGGCGTTAAAAACGGCGTGGAAATCGGGGAGTCGGCCGGGGTTCTGGCCGGTCGGGAATACAGGAATTCACTGGACGTCAGCGACGAGCTGAAGGCATGGAACGTAGGTGACACGGTACAGGCCGCCATAGGCCAGTCGGACAACGCGTTTACCCCTTTGCAGATGTCGACCTACGCGGCTACCATAGCGAACGGCGGTGTGCGTTATCAGTCCCATTTTGTAAAAGAAGTAAAATCCTATGATATGAAAAAAACGGTTGTTGAGCCATATAAAGAAGTTATGAGCACCGCGGGCATCGACTCTGAATATTTTGACATTGTCAAAAACGGCATGCTTTCGGTGACCACCGAGGGAACGGCCAGTCTGCTCAGCCATTATCCCATAAGCATAGGAGGCAAGACAGGTACGGCTCAGACCGGAATAAAAGGTGAGATAGAAAACGCGGTATTTATCGCGTTCGCACCGTTTGAAAATCCCGAAATAAGCGTTTCAATAGTAATTGAGCACGGCGGCTTTGGTTCCTCGCTTACCTCGCTTGCCGAAAAGATATTCAACGCCTATTTCTTTGGGGCGGCGTATCCTGACGAGCAGGATACGCCGGAGGATACCCAGACAGGCGGCGGTGCTATACCGGAAAATGACACGCAGTCAAGCGGCGGTACTACGCCGGAGAATAACACTCAGCCGGAGAGTGATATTTTCCCGGGGAATAATAATCAGCCTAGCAGCGATACTCAATCGGGAAACGACACTGTGCCGGAGGAAGACACTCAGTCTAGCGGCGACATCCCGCCTGAGGAGGACACTCAGTCGAACGGCGGTGACCCCAGACAGGGAGAGCTTCCTGCGGATGCCGGTATAACGGCACGCGCGCGCCGTCACTCAATGACTCCGACAGGCTCACTAACCGCAAAACGCAGGATATTTTGACGGCACGCACGCGCTCCAATTACATCCAAAGATTGTAAGCATGGTAATTGACACTCAGTTTGGTATATGGTAGAATGATTAGCAGTCGATATAATTATTGATACGCCAAATCAGCCGCCGCGGCAAAAGGAGGCGTCTATGGGGAAGATACTGGCAGTGGCTTCCGGTAAGGGCGGTACGGGGAAGTCCACCTGCACTGTGGGACTGGGAGCGGCGCTTAACAAAATGGGAAAAAGCGTGTTGCTTGTGGATATGGATCAGGGTTTGCGTTCGTTGGACAGTATGCTTGGCCTTTCGGAGCATATGGCGTTTGATATCAGCGACGCGCTGGAGGGCAGAGTACAGGTAAGCGAAGCGATTTTGCCAATAGAGGGTCGCGGGGGCCTGTTTATGCTGGGCGCGCCGCGTACGGCCGGAGCGGTGAAGGATGAAGAAAAGCTGAGGAAGCTTATCACCGGGCTTGCCGGCGTCTATGACTATGTTATTTTGGATTCCCCCGCGGGGATAGGGAGAGGTTTTGACCTTGCGGTATGCGCGGCACAGGCGGCGGCGGTGGTGACCGGCTCCGATTTTGTGAGTATCCGTGACGCGGGGATAGTTTACCGATTACTTTGCGAAAAAGGCGTCAGTGAATGCCGCCTTATTATAAACATGGTAAAAATAAGGCTGATACGCGGCGGATTTTTACCTAACATAGACAGGGCTATAGACACCTCCGGCATGAGGCTTTTGGGCCTTATCCCAGAGGACGATAGCCTGCTTATGTTTTCTTCCGCCGGTGCGGTGCCGTCTAAGGGCAAGGCCGTTTCGGCGTTTGAAAGGCTGGCCGCGCGTATAGAAGGCCAGACGGTTCCGCTGCCGAAGAAGATAAAGCCGTTTTAGATACATACCATACATTAGGGAGGCATTTTTATGACGATTGCGTTGATTGCGCATGACGCCAAAAAAGAATTGATGGTTCAGTTTTGCATAGCCTACTGCGGTATTTTAAGCCGGCACGATATTTGCGCGACCGGAGCGACCGGCAAGCTGGTGTCAGACGCCACGGGACTTAAAATCGTGCGTTATCTAAGCGGCGCTCAGGGCGGGGATCAGCAGATAGCGGCTCGCATAGGCTGCGATGAGATCGATATGGTGCTGTTTTTCAGGAATCCGCTTGATCCAAAACCGCATGAACCGAACGAGCGGAGCATTCTGCGCATCTGTGACGCACACAATATACCCATAGCCACTAACATCGCGACCGCCGAAGTGCTTATACACGGTCTTGAGCGCGGCGATCTCGACTGGCGCAATATTTTAAGGGAGCAGTAATGGTTTCTCATATGGCGGGTGGTTTGGCTATTATCATGCACACAGCTTTACGCGTTATGCAGTGCGTTTAAAATCATATTTTGCATAACAAAATAACAGCCAACTAGGCTGTTTTTTGTTAACCGATTGCGCCGGGGCGTCCGCTTCGCATTTGCACAAATAAAGTTCGTTGCGGCATTTCGGCTCTGATTTCCAGTCCTTCTGGGTGTTATATAAAGCCTTATACTTCGCTGCTCTGCGGCGGAGAGTTTCATTGGGAAATTTTTGTTGGAATAATGACGCGGTTAATTCGCTTTAAAAGGTTCATTTTTATAAAAAACTGTGGTATAATTATGTGGTCTTGCCTAATGAAGACGACTATAAATATGCAGGTTTTACAAGATGATGGAAGACTTACAAATTGTTGTTGGCAGAAATGCCGTTTTTGAGGCAATTGCGGCCGGGCGCGGCGTGGAAAGTTTGCTTATTCAAACAGGCGAGCGGCGCGGTTACATCCTAAAGATTATTGCTGCCGCGAAGGAACGCGGTATCCCGGTGAAAGAGGCGGCTCGCGAAAAGCTGGACGGACTCAGCGGAGAAGCCTCTCATCAGGGTGTAGTTTTAATTTTGTCCGCCTACCGTTATGCCGAAATAGAGGAGCCGTTCGCTTTGGCTCGTGAAAGAGGCGAGTTTCCGCTTTTGGTGGTGCTGGACGAAATAGCCGATCCGCACAACTTGGGCGCTATTATCCGTACGGCGGAAGCGGTAGGGGCGCACGGAGTGATCATACCAAAAAGGCGTGCGGCGGGGCTTACTCCCGTTGCCGCGAAAGCCGCGTGCGGCGCGCTTGAATATCTGCCGGTGGTTCGGGTGACAAATTTGGCCGCCGCGCTTGAATACCTGAAAAAGCAAAACCTGTTCATTTACGGCGCGGATATGGCTGGCGGTGATTATACAAAGCGGGATTATACGGTCGGTACAGCGATTGTAATAGGTTCGGAAGGCTCTGGGCTGCGTCGGCTTATAAAGGAAAAATGCGATGAAATTATTTCGTTGCCGATGCCTGGCCGCATGGAATCCCTCAACGCTTCAGTCGCATGCGGCGTGTTGATTTATGAAGCCGTAAGGCAGCGGCATCTGCTGTGATACTATTTTACTTGAAGAGTAGTATAAGGAGAGAATTGTTTTGAGCGAAAATAAAGGCAGGGACAATCAGACACATACCTCCGGCTATTCGGTTGAGGAAATTTTGGATGAGGCCAAGCGCATGAAAAAGGGTGAGCGTCCTGTCATGGGGATGAATAAACCTTCTCATACGCAGACGTGGCATACAGATGTTTTAACCAAAGACGAGATCATGGCGACCAGGCCGCTTAGGCCGGATCAGTTCAGCAAGCCGCATGATATTTTGGATGAAACATCGGCGCCAGGTAAATCCGACGCGTTTTTAAGAGCCTCTAAGGCGGGTCCGATGGTTCATGTCGGTGACCGCAAGGGACAAACGATCAATCCACGAGCTTTGACTGCGGAGGAGCTTTTGGGCGATGCCGCTCCCGAGCGTGAGAAAACAAAAATAGAGCGTACCAAAGAAAGGCTGGAACGCCTTTTGGGCGGCTATGACGAGAAACCGGCAAAGCCGCAAAAAGAGCAAGGGGCGGTGTTCAGCGGTAAATCAAGCGGGAAGGCCAGCTCCGCGGCAACAGAGAATAATTCCGAGCCTGCTGTGAAAAAAAACGAGAAACCGGCACTGCGCACGGAGCGAAGCGCTCTCAAAGCTGAAAAAACGGATATTCCGAGAATTGAGCCAAAGCCGCTTTCAGAGCTGCTGTCCGATTCTGGCAGGGACACTGATGCAGGTAAAAAGCCCGTAAGAAGATTTTTCGGGACAAAAGGCGGAGCTGGCGGCGCAAATAACATGTCGGCGCAGCGTATACAGACGCCGCCCGGCAAATCGGAGAATAAGGAGCCAGAACGGCCGGACCCTACTCCGGCGCCTTCGGTGACACAGGCAAAAGAAGAAACAAAAAACGTCACTGGAGATAAAGCGCCGACATCAGAAAAGAAAAAATATGGGGAGGCGAAGCCTCGTCCTCAGGGGAAATCGGTCTCGGGGAGCAAAGATCAGAAACAGGATGTGATTTACAGAGCTCCGGGGCTGCGTTCCAAGAGCTTTTCAGAAATCACCGAGGCTCCGAAAAAAACTACCTCCGAAAAAGAAAAAACGGTTTTTGAAGAGCTGAATAAACCGATGAAGCCGGATTCGCAGGAAAAGCGAGGAGGTCTTTTTTCTCGGATTTTCCAAAAGGGAAAGGAGCCTGGAACTCAAAGCAAACAACCCAAACAACCCGAATCGGAAGAGCTGCCCAATCTTTTTTCGCCCGAAAAATCGGAGATGAAAAAAAGGCTGCCGGAAATGAACAGCGAAAATTCCGGCATAGGTTCGCTTGGCTTGCATCCTACCACGTCGACCGACGGGAATGGGAAGGATCATACTAGAGAAATACTTGCGGAAGAACTGCGGAATATCCCGGTGTCGCCGGTGCATTTTTGGCGCTTTGCCCCGGGAACGAAAATCGGCGAAGCGGAAAAATCCGGCGGCGACGCGAAAGAAAAGACTGCAGAACCCGTGCCGGAGGAAAAGCAAGGCATAGATCTGGCTTCTGAAACAAAGACCGAAGAAATATTTGGCAGACCACCCGAAGAAGCTACGGAAAACGGCGCAGAGCAGACCGGTAAATTTGCCAGTTCGCTCAAAACGCCGGAACCTAAGTCTCAGACCGAAGAAAAACCGCGGTCTGCCGCCGAAAATGCAAAAACCGAGCCCGCAGTCGAAGAAATATCTTCTGTGAGCGAAATCCCCGTGCCAGAAACGCCTGCGCGGGAGAATGCTCCTGTTTTTTCTGAAACTCCTGAATCGTCACCCGAAAAAAAGCCGCTTGAAGATAAAAAGCGCGCTGTAAAGGAAGAACCGGAAACGTTCTTCTTGGATGCGCCCCTGCCGGAAGAAGAGCCTAAGCCTAAGCGTAAAAAACGTTCACGGTTTGGAGGTAAACGCCGTACCAAAGAAGAGCCGGAGGAGTTCTTTTTGGACGAGCCCCTGCCGGAAGAAGAGCCCGAGC
>DOZQ01000071.1:0-3615 GCA_003517915.1 Oscillospiraceae bacterium
GGATATGACCCGCACGGTCGCGGTAGGCTATGTATCGGATGAAATGACCGCCGTGTACGGTACAGTTCTGCGCGCCCAGCGATCAGCGCTTAAAACCTTAAAGCCCGGCGCAGATTGCGCGGCGGCGGACGCGGCGGCAAGGGAGATTATAAGCAAAGCGGGCTTTGGCGAATTTTTCAGCCACGGTGCCGGGCACGGCGTGGGGCTCGAAATCCATGAGGCACCGTCGCTGTCGCCTGCGTCAAAGGAGACTTTGAGCGAAGGTGACACGGTAACGGTCGAGCCGGGAATTTATATTCCGGGAAGGTTCGGTGTGCGAATAGAGGACATGGCGGTTATAACCGATACGGGACATGAAAACCTGACCAGATCGCTAAAAGAGCTGATAATATTATAACCGGTAAAAATTTCTGAGTATATCTATGAATGAGAATAACAAAAATTACCCATCATAATCTTGTATTAGGCTGTCAAGCTGTTCGGAGGAATAGACCAAAACTCCCTTTTGAAGCTGCCGCTGGTCATATTCGGGGAGTGAGCTTATAAAAACGTCAAGAATCTGTTCGGGCGTATCGCTCTCAAATGGGAAAACCGCAAGCTTTCCTTCATAGTCTTTGAGAATATAAACCGGTGTTACGGTTTTTATAATACTTTCCTTAGGGGCTTCTGGTATCCTGATGTCGGAGTGGGGGGGCTTTACGGCCGAGGATGTGATAATAACGGCCGAGAATACAGCCATAATACAGATGATAACTCCCAGAATTTTTTTCAGCATGAAATTTCGACCACCTTTCTTCTCTTCGGTATATTGTTGACGGATTTGCGTGCGGCTATGCGCTTTTTACCTGAAAAATAGCCGAACCTACCCTTTTTGTAACCGCTTGTAACCGGAAATTAATATACTGTAAATATATTTTGAGAAATAATATGGTACAATATCCTTTGTATAAGGAGGCGAAGGCTACTGATGGACAATCAATACCGCAATCCGAACCGGAGGGACGGCAGGCGCCCTGTTCCCAACACATCCCGGATGAGGCAGTCGGTTCCGCCGGCGGCGAGGCATTCGTCCAGAGACATTTCGTCCAGCTCAAGACCCGCGCCCGCTAATGCTCCCGGCAGGGACGGCGCGGGCAAAAGGCATTTATCCGGAATGTCGGCCGCCAAAAAGAAAAAGCTTTTAAAGCGGCAAAAGAAAAAAAGAACTCCGCTGAGAATTTTAGGCAAGGTTCTGCTTACCGTATTTTTGGTCTGTTTTATTTCAGGCTGTCTGGTGGGCGGGGTCTTGGCCATTTATGTCTTTGGCTATGTCGACAGCTCGCTTGGCTTTGAGCTGTCTGATATGAAGCTGGATTATACTTCCATTATTTATGTTAAAAGACCGGGGACCGACGAATATGTGGAATATCAGCGGCTGAAGAGCACCCAAAACCGTATATGGGTAAACTATGACGATATGCCCAAAATCCTAAGGGACGCCTTTGTGGCGGTTGAGGACAAACGTTTTTACGAGCACAACGGGGTTGACTGGAGACGAACCTCCGGAGCGGTGGCCAACATGTTTTTCGGTCAGGAGGATTCCTCGACCTATGGCGGCGGCTCAACCATTACCCAGCAGCTCGTCAAGAATTTAACCGAGGATAAGGACATCACCCCCATGCGCAAGATACGTGAGATCATGCGCGCGCTTGAGCTCGAAAAGAAAAACACCAAGGAAACCATTTTAGAAAGCTATCTCAATACGATTTATTTGAATAACGGCAACTACGGCGTGGAAACGGCGTCCAATTACTTTTTCAATAAGTCAGTTGATGAATTAAGCCTTGTGGAATGCGCGGCGCTTGCCGCCATGACCAAGGAGCCCGCCTATTACGATCCTTATGAGGATCCCGAAAACAACAAAGAGCGGCGCACCTATGTGCTGCGTGAAATGGCGACCCAGAAGCTGATAACTCAGGCGCAGTATAACAGCGCGATAAAAGAAGAGCTCGTGCTGGTCTCTTCGTCGGAGCGCCCCGCAAGCTACAAAGAGAAATACTCCTATTTTGTCGACGCCATACTCGACGATATGGAGGCACTGTTTGTAAGCCAAGGCAAAACCGAAACTGCGGCGAATCATATGATCTACACCAACGGCTATAAAATTTATGCCACGCTGGACACCGAGATACAGGCTAAGCTCGACAACATTTATGTAAACGAGACGGAAAATTCTGATATCTTCCGCCAGCTGGATACCGAGGTACAGCCCGAGTCGGCGGTCGTTGTGATGGATTATCATGGCCAGATAGTCGGAATGGTCGGGGGCAGGGGAGAAAAAGAGGGCAACCGCACCTGGAACAATGCGACTATGGCCTACCGTCAGCCGGGTTCGTCGATTAAACCGCTGAGCATCTATTCGTCTGGAATCGACTTGGACGTTATAACCTACTCGTCGGTTTATATCGACCAGCGTATCCGCCGGGGCGGCGTTAATATCGGTAACTATGAGGGCACGGTTACTGGCCCGATGTTTGTGCAGGACGCGGTTGAGCGTTCAAACAACACCGTAGCCGTGCAGGTTTTGGAGGATCTTTCATTTGATTCCTCATATGAATATCTGACCGAGCACTATCATTTTAAAAGGGTGGTGCCGGACGACAAGGCGTGGTCTCCGCTGGCTTTGGGAGCTATGACCTACGGCGTTACAGTCAAAGAGAGCACGGCGGCTTACACTGCGTTCGGTAACCTGGGCAAATACTGGGCTCCGGTCACATTCTCTAAAATTACGACCGACAACGACCAAACGGTGGTGTTTGAGCAGCCGGAGCGTCCCGAGCAGGCCATCGGCGAGGACACCGCGTTTGTAATGAACCAGATTTTGCAGACCGTGTATTACGGCGAAAGCGGCTCGGCACTAAGAGCGTATGTCGTTGACGGTATGCGCGCGTTCGCGAAAACCGGTACGACCGACGACGACAAGGATCGCTGGGTCATAGGGGGAACACCCTATTATACGGCCGGGGTCTGGTTCGGTTACAAAGACAATTCCCGAATGCGCGGTCTCGGCAGAAATCCCACACTGGCTATTTGGTCGGCATGTATGCATGCTATTCACGAAGAGCTTGAACCAAAGGATTTTCCGACGACCGATACCGCGAGCTTTCGCAGATTCTGCCTAGTTTCGGGTGAGCTTGCCACCGGCAACTGTCCGGCGACTTCTATAGGAGTTTATAAAAATAGCTATTTGCCCGCTTGCACCGCGCACGGAGGCATGGCGTTGGGCGCGCTGGGAACGCAGGATCGCCTGCCAACCTATACCAAGCCGCTTATAAAAGATCCAAATGATAAAGAGGACGAATCCAGCAGCACGGCTCCGCCGTCATCGTCTGAAACGCCGCCGTCATCCCAGTCGCTTCCCGATATCCCGTCGGTGCCGGAACTGCCGCCGCCGGCTCCTCCCTCGTCAGAGCCACAGCCACCTGCACCGCCAGTGTCTGTTCCGCCGGTGTCTGTTCCGCCGGAGTCACCGCAAAGTCAGGGTGGACAGCAAGGCCAGCAGAATCCGCCTGTTCAGAAGCCTCCCGCACCGGGTTAGCGCTTAGCCAATAAGATTTATATAGCCAAACCACTTGA
>DOZQ01000071.1:3695-4888 GCA_003517915.1 Oscillospiraceae bacterium
GAAATGGTTCTAGTATAAAAATATCCGGGCTTTTTAAGTCCGGATATTTTTTTGTGATTATCCTAAAAACTATTGACAAGCGGCATGGCGTGCGTTATAATGCAACTAACGTTATATAACATATGTTGCACAACAGATAAATCCTATATCGCTAATATAAAACTAAAGGATGTGATGTTATCATGCCTCCGGCGCATAAATTTACAAAGGAAGAAATAGTGAAAGCGGCGCTTGAGCTTGTGCGAAGGGAAGGTATAGCCGGTCTTACTGCCAGAGCTTTGGGCGCCGAGCTGGGGGTTTCCTCCCGCCCGGTTTTTACGGCGTTTAAAAATATGGAGGAAGTGGAGCGGGAAACCTTTTCGGCCGCGCGGGAAATATATAACGGCTATGTGGAAAAGGGACTTGCCGAGACAATCGCGTTCAAAGGAGTGGGAATGCGGTATATACGTTTTGCGAGGGAGGAACCCAAGCTGTTTTCGCTGCTTTTTATGACAGAGGGAGAAAGCACTCCAGGACTGGACAGTGTTTTGCCCGCCATAGACGCCAACAATGAAAGAATTTTGGCCTCGATTGAAGGATCGTACGGACTGTCAAGAAAGGCCGCTTACAAACTGTATCAGACCTTATGGATACTTTCACACGGCATAGCTTGTCTGTGCGCCACCGGAGTGAGCCGTCTTACCGAAGAGGAAACGGACGAAATACTGACGGATGTGTTCAGGAGTTTGTTCATTAAGATAAAAAGTGAGGGGAAAGAGAATGCTTGAGATTATTAACGCGGTAAAATCCTACGGCGTAGGCGAAAGCGCCACTGCCGCTTTAAAGGGAGTATCGCTCACGGTTGCCTGGGGAGGTTTTACGGTGATTTTGGGTGCGTCGGGTTCGGGGAAATCCACGCTGCTGTATATAGCGTCCGGGCTGGAACGCCCTGACAGCGGGGCGGTGAAGTATGAAGGCTTTGACATAACCGGGTTGCCGGATAAAGAGCTTACGGCCTTTCGCAAAGAAAACGTGGGATTTATCTTTCAGCAATATTATTTGCTGCCGAATTTGAATGTGGATAAAAACGTGAGGCTGGGAGCGGATCTGGCAGGGAACCGGGATTACCGGGAGATTATCGAGGCGGTGGGGCTTGCGGGCAAGCTGAATAAGCTCCCGCACGAATTAAGCGGCGGCGAGCAGCAGCGGGTATC
>DOZQ01000086.1:0-218 GCA_003517915.1 Oscillospiraceae bacterium
AACAGCACCACGTCGCCGTCCCGCATGACGTATTCCTTGCCCTCGCTGCGCACAAGCCCTTTTTCCTTCGCGGCGGCCATCGAGCCGCAATCCATAAGCTCGCCGTAGGAAATAACCTCGGCGCGGATAAATCCCCGCTCAAAATCTGTGTGGATTTTTCCCGCCGCCTGAGGTGCCTTTGTTCCGTTTTTAATTGTCCAGGCTCTTACCTCCGGTTT
>DOZQ01000086.1:303-8740 GCA_003517915.1 Oscillospiraceae bacterium
ATTTCCGCTTCCAGCCCGGCGCAGATCGGCAGAACCTCCGCGTGCTCTCCGTCCGCGATTTTTTTTACGGAGGCAAAACGCGCGTTGGTATTTATGTCCGAAAGAAAATCCTCCTCACCCATGTTGCAGGCGTAAATAACCGGCAGCGCCGACAGCAGGTTAAGCGCCGGCAGCAGCTCCGCTTCGGCTTCGCTCATTTCAATCGAGCGGGCGGATTTTCCTGCTTCCAAATGCGTCGTAAGCCGCTTTAAAAATAAAAGCTCCGCCTCAAGGGATTTATCCCCTTTGAGCATCTTGGCGGTTTTGTCGGCGCGGCGGGCGGCCATCTCCATATCCGCCAAAATCAGCTCGAGATCAATTATCTCAATGTCGCGGGCGGGGTCTATATCTCCCTCAACATGTACTATATCGTCATTTTCAAAGCAGCGCACGACATGCACTATCGCGTCCACTTCTCTTATGTGCGAGAGGAATTTGTTCCCCAGCCCCTCGCCCTTGGACGCGCCCTTGACCAGCCCCGCTATGTCGACAAATTCGACCGTGGCGGGAGTGAGCTTTTCGGGATTATACATTTCGGCAAGCCGCTTGAGCCGGATGTCCGGCACGGCGACCACGCCGACGTTCGGGTCAATGGTGCAAAACGGGTAGTTGGCCGCACCGGCTCCCGCGTTTGTAATCGCGTTGAATAAAGTGGATTTGCCGACATTCGGCAGACCTACAATTCCGAGTTTCATTTTAGACGTCCTTTTCTAATCTATATTTTCTCGTAAGCTTTGATTATCTCACCAGCGTAAGCGATGTGATAATCCTTTTCGGGATAAAATTCGCCGTCAATTGAGCTGTCGATAAAGCAGGCGGGATCAAACCGCTGGGCGTAGATTTTTTTGCAGATGAATACCAAGCGTGCCTGCTCGAAATAAACCGTGCCGTCCGAAAAAACCGGAATCAGCCCGGTGGAGGCCGCCTTGTCGGTGTCCCGGCCGGATACCGAGCCGCAAACCCCGTGGATTTTTTTGTCGCCGCCGTAAAAGCTCAGGGCAAAGCAGTCGTTTTTATCCACAAATTCCTTGGTGTAACGCTGCGGGCGCAAAACCGTCACCGCGGTGTTTTTATTCCACATATGCCCGAAATATCCCCAGCTTGCCGTCATCATATTAAAGCCCGACTCGTTTCCGGCGCTTACCAGCATCCATTCGTCAGACAGCACGGTAAAAGGATTTTCACGCAGATCTTTAACCAAAACCTCTTTAAAAGCCATGACAACCATCCTTTCAAAAATTGATTATATAGCCAAACTACTTAAAACAGGCCACATCTTTTCGTTCTATTTTACGTCTGCCGGCGTTATTCTCCTTGCCTTACGCCAGTAAAGCTGCGTTGTCTGCCCCCCGCAGACAAAAAACATTCCTGAAAATCCTGTGTCACATTTCATGTGGTTTGACTATACGTTTCATTATAGCATAAACGGCGCTTGTAAAGACCTCCCTCACGAAAATTTTGTAAAGAGTATGTTAAATTTGCGCCGATGCATATTCACGGGCTAAAAAAGCATTGTTATTTTTAGTTAGAAATGATATAGTTGTCCCATACGAAGGGAGGGCATATATGGAAAAGATCATTGAGGTTTCGGGGTTTAAAAAATCCTACGGCGACGTAAAAGCGGTGGACGGGATTGATTTTTATGCGGAGCAAGGCAAGCTCTTCGCTTTTTTGGGGCCTAACGGCGCGGGAAAATCCACCACTATAGATATTTTGTGCACCCTGCTTGAGGCGGATTCTGGCACCGCCGAAATCGACGGGCATACCGTTGGCAAAGAGGACGCGGAGATTCGTTCGGCCATCGGGGTCGTGTTTCAGGACAATATGCTGGACGCTCTTTTGACCGTCAAGGAAAATTTGCTTACAAGGGGCAGTTTTTACCGCGCGTCTAAAAAAGAGCTTGTCAGATCGGTGGAAAAGGCCATGAAGGTGACCGGCATAAGCGAGCTTGCGGGCAGGCGTTACGGCAAGCTTTCGGGCGGACAAAAACGCCGCGCGGATATCGCGAGGGCGCTTGTGCATACTCCTAAGATTTTGTTTTTGGACGAACCTACCACCGGGCTTGATCCCCAAACGCGAAAAAACATTTGGGATACGGTGCGGGGCTTGCAGCTTGAAACCGGCATGACGGTTTTTCTCACCACCCATTACATGGAGGAAGCTGCCGAGGCGGATTATGTAATAGTCATAGACGGCGGCAAAATCGCCGCGAAGGGTACTCCGGCGGAGCTTAAAGCGCGCTATAGCAGCGACCGTCTTGTAATGCGCTCGGATAATCCCAAAGGGCTCGAAGAGGTTTTGACCCGGTCGGGATTTTCGTTCAAGCGTGAAAACGGCACGGTGACGGCGGCGCTTGAAAATACCCTGCAGGCGATACCGATACTTGAGAGCTGCGGGGAGTTTGTAAACCACATCGAGGTTTTAAGCGGCAGCATGGACGACGTATTCATCGGCATCACCGGAAAGGAGATAAGAGAATGAGCGCGATTATAGGCCGGAACCTGAAAATCTTTTTCCGTGACAAAGCAAGTGTCTTCTTTTCGCTTTTAGGGGTTATAATTATTATAGGGCTGTATGTCCTGTTTTTGGGGGACGTCGTAGTCGGCAATGTTGAGGATATGCCGGACGGACGGTTTTTGATGGACAGCTGGATTATGGCCGGCGTGCTGACCGCCGCATCCATCACGACCACAATGGGCGCGTTCGGCGTTATGGTGGACGATCGTTCAAAGAAGATATTTAAGGATTTTGCATCGTCCCCGCTTTCCAAAAGATCGCTGACCAGCGGTTATATCGTCGGTACCTTTATAATCGGAATTATAATGACATTGGCGGCGCTGGTGTTCGCAGAGCTTTATATAGTGGTGTCCGGCGGGGCGCTTTTACCGCCGCTGACGCTTTTAAAGGTGTTCGGCACGGTCTTGCTTTCGGTGCTTACCGGAAGCGCCATAGTTTCGTTTGTGGTTTCGTTTTTTTCCTCCCAAAACGCGTTTGCCACCGCAAGCAGCATAATCGGCACGCTTATAGGTTTTTTGACCGGCGTTTATATCCCGCTTTCGGTCATGCCAGAATCGGTGCAGTATGTCATTAAGCTGTTCCCGCTGTCTCACTCGGCGGCTCTTCTTAGGCAGATAATGATGGAGGTGCCTATGGAAACCGCGTTTGCGGGTGCTCCCGCGGCGGAGGTCTCTAAGTTCCGGCTGGATATGGGCGTCGATTTCGCGTTCGGAAATACGGTGGTCGAGCCCATAGTGCATATTTTGGTGCTTGCCGGTACGGCTGTGCTGTTTTACGGCCTGGCGATTTTTAATATGTCCCGTAAGAGCAGGGCGAGTTAGGGAGTTGACAATTCCCATGCCCGGATTTAAAATAAAATTGGACACCATGTCCCAGGGGACAGTATAATTGTTTAGAGGGTGTCCATACGTGATATAATCCACGTATGGACACTCTTTATGCAAGGGCGGTCAGTCCACTTCTTTTAAAAAATCACTCTTTCAATCTATTGATTAAAAAGTGAGAGGAAGTGGTTTTTATGAAGAACAAGGACATCATCGTAGAATTGTTAATTTTAATATTAGTAAAACTCGAAGAAATCCTTAGAAACATAAAAAAAAGATCCGCCCAACTCAGTCACAATGAGTGCGAATCATTTTTTCATTAACATTGGACTGACCGCATCTTAAACGGTTTCTGCCCTCTGCTTATATTATATAATCATAATTGCGGACTGTCAATCATCAGTTTGCGCCGTTTATGAAAATCATTTTTGGTCATTGTCTCTTAATCAATACATACCGAAAAGCAGTATGTCGAAAAGTATTTTCGTATTTTTATTCAAAAATACTTGATATTATTCTTAATAACGTGTATAATTATAAAACAAGGAGGGCTGTTGTTATGAGTGAAATTAAAAAAGTGGTATTGGCCTATTCCGGCGGACTGGATACCTCCATTATAATTCCATGGCTTAAAGAGAATTACGAAAACTGCGAGGTAATAGCGGTCGCGGCGGATGTCGGCCAGGGAGGAGAACTTGACGGCCTGCATGAAAAGGCAAAAAAAACCGGCGCGTCAAAGCTTTATATCGAGGATTTAAAAGCCGAGTTTGTAAACGACTTTGTGTTTCCCACCCTAAAGGCTGGGGCGGTGTATGAAAACCGGTATCTGCTGGGTACTTCTTTCGCGCGTCCGGTAATCGCAAAGCGGATTGTGGAAATCGCCAAGGCAGAGGGAGCCGACGCCATATGCCACGGCTGCACCGGCAAGGGCAACGACCAGGTGCGCTTTGAGCTGACCATAAAGGCATTTGCGCCCGAGATGAAGATAATCGCGCCTTGGCGCATCTGGGATATAAAATCCCGCGAGGAAGAAATCGAATATGCCGAAAAACGCGGCGTCCCGCTGAATATAACAAGGGAAACCAACTATTCAAAGGATAAAAACCTCTGGCATCTTTCACACGAGGGGCTGGATCTTGAGGAGCCGGAAAATGAGCCTATGTATGATAAGATTCTTGAGCTGGGCGTCTCGCCCGAGCAGGCGCCTGACAAGCCCTGTTATGTTACCGTGTCGTTCGAAAAGGGAATCCCGACTGCGGTTGACGGTGAAAAGCTGGACGGCGTGAGCCTGATAGCGAAGCTCAATGAAATAGGCGGAAAGCACGGCGTGGGTATCGCCGACCTGGTGGAAAACCGCTTGGTCGGGATGAAGTCGCGCGGGGTGTATGAGACGCCGGGCGGCAGCATCCTTTATCACGCGCATGAGGTGCTCGAAACCTTATGCCTTGACCGTGAGACAATGCATTACAAACAGCAGCTCGCGCTTAAATTTGCCGATATGGTATATTTCGGGCAGTGGTATACACCATTGAGAGAGGCGTTGTCGGCGTTTGTGGACAGCACGCAAAAGACCGTCACGGGGGATGTAAAATTAAAGCTCTATAAGGGCAATATAATAAACGCGGGGGTTTCTTCTCCATATTCGCTTTACAGCGAGGAATTCGCGACATTTGACGGGGACGAGGTGTACAACCAAAAGGACGCTGAAGGGTTTATAAACCTGTTCGGTCTGCCCATAAAGGTAAGGGCGCTGTTAGATAAGTAGGGACGCGATATATCGCGTCCAAAAAATCCGGATATGCTGCAGGGTGATATTTCCGTAAAGAGGTGCTGTTATGAAGCTTTGGGCCGGCAGGCTGGGTGAGGCCGACCAAAAGACCAACGATTTTAATTCGTCGGTTTCATTTGATTCCCGAATGGTAAAACAGGATATTGAGGGATCGTTAGCGCACGCGGCCATGCTTGCCGCTTGTGGTATAATAGAAAAAAGTCAGGCGGATTCTATCGCTGAGGGATTAAGCTCCATTTTGGCCGATATCGAATCGGGTGAGCTTATAATCGACCCGGCAGCCGAGGATATTCACACCTTTGTCGAAGGTGAGCTGACCGCGCGAATAGGTGACGCGGGCAAACGCCTGCACACCGCGAGAAGCCGCAACGACCAGGTCGCGCTTGATCTCAGGCTGTATTTAAGGGATGAGAGCCGGGCGCTCAGAGCTAAGCTACTGGAGCTTTTAGAGGTGTTGGCCGACAGGGCGCTGGAAAACGCGGACGCGGTAATGCCGGGATATACGCATTTGCAAAGGGCGCAGCCGGTGACATTCGGCCACCATCTGCTATGTTATGCCGAAATGCTGCTGCGCGACTGCGAACGCCTTGGCGACTGCGAAAAGCGCATGAATCTTTCGCCGCTGGGCGCGGGGGCATTGGCCGGCACGACCTATCCCATAGACCGGGAGATGACCGCCCGTATGCTGGGCATGGATGGGGTTATGCCGAACAGCATGGACGCGGTTTCAGACCGGGATTTCGCGATAGAATTCACCTCGGCGCTGTCGGTGCTTATGGTTCATCTGTCAAGACTGTCTGAGGAGATTATTCTCTGGTGCTCTTGGGAGTTTAAATTCATAGAGCTTGATGACCGGTTTTCCACCGGCTCAAGTATTATGCCGCAGAAGAAAAATCCCGACATAGCCGAGCTTATAAGGGGCAAGGCGGGCCGGATTTTCGGTGACCTGCAAACCCTTTTATGTGTTATGAAGGGTCTGCCGCTGGCTTATAATAAAGATATGCAGGAAGATAAGCAGGCGGTGTTCGACGCGCTGGATACGGTGAATATGTGCATTACTCCGCTCGTTCCGATGCTGGCCACAATGAAAATCAATAAAGAAAATTTGCGCGCAGCGGCGGCAAAGGGTTTTATTAACGCCACCGACGGGGCAGACTATCTTGTGAAAAAGGGTGTTCCGTTCAGAGACGCCTATAAAATCATGGGGACTTTGGTAGCTATGTGCATTGAACGGGGAGAGACGCTTGAAACCCTGCCGCTGCAAGATTACCGAGAGCAGAGCGGGCTGTTTGAAGAGGATGTTTTCGAGGCGATAAGGCTTGAGCATATTCTGAACGCCCGTACTTCATACGGCGGTCCCGCGCCTTCGCTGGTGAGAGAGCAGGCGGCAAAGCTTATTGAAAAAATAAGGAGTTAAGGTCTATGATAAAAGCCGGAGTTATCGGCGCTACCGGATATGCGGGAGCGGAGCTTACACGTTTGCTGAGCAGGCATGAAGAAACCGAAATCACCGCTGTCGGATCAAAAACCCACGAGGGTAAAAAGCTCAGTGAGATATATCCCGCCATGCGCGGAATCTGCGATGCCGTGTGTATTAGTAACAGTGATGTAATTGAGCTGAGCGACGTGGTGTTCGCCTGCCTGCCGCACGGGCTTTCTCAGGATATAGCGAAGGCGTGCGACGATGCGGGCAAGCTTTTTATCGATTTGGGGGCGGATTTCCGCCTTACCGACGAAAAGGCCTATGAAACTTGGTACGAAGGGGAGTTTAAGTATCCCGAGCTGCATGAGCGCGCGGTCTACGGACTGCCGGAAATTTTCCGCGACGAGATACGTGAGGCAAAGCTTATAGCCAATCCCGGTTGTTATCCCACAGCGGTGGCCTTGGGGATTTATCCGCTGTTAAAACGCGGGCTGGTCGAGCCGGATGCGATTGTAATCGACGCGAAATCCGGCGTTACGGGCGCGGGCCGTGTGCCGTCGCAGACAACCCATTTCCCCGAATGCAACGAAGCCTTCACGCCCTATAAAATTACTGAGCACAGGCATACTCCCGAAATTGAGCAGACCCTCTCGCACGCAGCGGGCAAGCGGCTTAAAATAACCTTTGTGCCGCACCTGCTGCCGATAAACCGGGGCATTTTGGCGACCATATATCTCAGGGCAAAGCTAGGTATAAACGAGCAGGCGCTGCGTGAGGCGTATGAAAGCTTTTATTTCGGAGAAAAGTTCGTGCGGATTTTAAATCCGGGGGAAACGGCTAGTCTGCGTAATGTGCGTATGTCGAATTACTGCGATATATCGCTGCATTTCGATCGGCGCACCGGCGCGCTGGTGGTCGTGTCGGTGATAGACAACATGGTTAAGGGCGCGGCCGGTCAGGCGGTGCAGAACATGAATATAGCCCTTGGCCTGCCCGAGGGAACCGGGCTTACGATGATTCCGAGCCTGTTTTGATTTTTTTAAATATTTTCCCGCGCCGATAAGGACACCATATATGGTGCCCTTACATAATACAATATACAATGTGAAAAAACTGTTCGCCGGCCGCAGGGTAAAATCCGGCCGCAATGCCAAAAGCGATATTTGAGGTGATTTATATTAAATATAAATTTATAAAATCCGGCGTGTGCGCCCCCAAAGGCTTTAAAGCGGCGGGCATTCACGCGGGCATAAGAAAAAACAAGGATAAAAAAGATCTCGCGGCTATATCCGCTGAGGATATGTGCACGGCAGCGGCAGTTTATACAAAGAATCTGGTAAAGGGCGCGCCGCTTATAGTGACCGAAAGGCATCTGGCAAACGGGCGTGCGCGGATGGTCATCTGCAATTCGGGCAATGCGAACACCTGCAATGCCGACGGCGAGCAAAAAGCCATAGACATATGCGTTTTGGCGGCGAAGGCGGCCGGAATAGCTCCCGAGGACATAATCGTCGCATCGACCGGCGTAATAGGTCAGACCCTGCCGCTTGAGCCGTTCGAGCGGGCCATGCCGGAGCTGATAGAGTCGCTGAGCGAAGACGGCGGCGAAGATGCCGCCGAGGCGATTTTGACCACCGACACGAAAACCAAGGAATACGCCGTGGAGTTCGAGATTGCGGGCGATACGGCCCGCATTGGCGGAATAGCCAAGGGCTCGGGGATGATACACCCGAACATGGCGACCATGCTCTGCTTTTTGACCACCGACGCGGCGGTCTCCGCTGAAATGCTGCAAAAGGCTTTGCGCGAGGCGGCGGACGAAAGCTTCAACCTCGTCAGTGTGGA
>DOZQ01000086.1:8888-15095 GCA_003517915.1 Oscillospiraceae bacterium
GCTAAGTCAAAGGATGACGCGGTGAAAATCGCGAAATCGGTAATTTGCTCCCCGCTTGTGAAAACGGCGATGTTCGGCGCGGACGCCAACTGGGGCAGGGTGCTGTGCGCCATAGGCTATGCCGGTGCTGACGTGGATATAAGCGGTGTGAGTGTGGCATTCTCATCGGAAAAAGGTCGGATATCTGTTTGTGAAAACGGCGCGGGGATCTCGTTTTCGGAGGAAACCGCTAAGGGAATATTGATTGAGGACGAGATAAATATTGAGATCACGCTGAGTGATGGGCAGGCCGACGCGGCCGCCTTCGGATGTGACCTGAGCTATGAATATGTGCGTATAAACGGGGACTACAGAACATGATGGGGGAAAATATGCTGCATCACAGTGAAGAGACGCGCGCCGAGATTTTGGTGCAGGCGCTGCCTTACATCCAAAAATATTACAGCAAGACGGTCGTTATAAAATACGGCGGGGGCGCAATGGTAAGCGAGACGTTAAGGCACGCGGTGATGACCGATATTGTGCTTTTGCAGCTTGTGGGGGTCAACGTGGTGCTGGTGCACGGCGGCGGGCCGGAGATAAGCGAAGTGCTCGAAAAAATGGGCAAGCCCAGCCGGTTTATAAGGGGCCTGAGATACACCGACGACGAAACCATGGACGCCGTGCAGATGGTGCTTGCCGGCAAGGTCAACAAAAATCTGGTAAAGCTCATAGAAAGTAGCGGAGGCCGTGCGGTGGGTCTTTGCGGGTTGGACGGCGGCATGCTGCGCGCCCGCAAGCTGTCTGAGGATTTGGGGCAGGTCGGTGAAATCGACGCGGTTAACGCGGGGATAATATCCGACATGCTGGGCTCGGGTTATATTCCCGTAATAGCTACTGTCGCGTCGGGAAGCGACGGCAGCGTCTACAACATAAACGCCGACACGGCCGCCGCCGCCATAGCGGCCGAGCTTGGCGCTGAAAATCTCATACTCATGTCGGATATCAGGGGACTGCTGAGGGATAAGGACGACGAAAGCTCCCTTATCCCGGCGGTTCAGGTCAGCGAGGTTCCGGCACTTAAAAGCCAAAACATCATTTCGGGAGGAATGATCCCGAAAATCGACTGCTGCGTCGAGGCGGTCCGCAGGGGGGTGCGAAAAACAACCATAATAGACGGGCGAATACCACATTCGATTTTGATCGAAATGCTTACCGATCAGGGCATAGGTACAATGTTTCATTAATTCGCTATAAACAAAACAGGAGGTGCTGACAATGACTGCATATGACAAACTAGACTTTGAAGAACTTAAAAAACTGGACGAAACATACATCATGCCGACTTACGCAAGATTTCCGCTTGCGATTGAAAGCGGCGCCGGGGCGGTCGCGCGTTCGACCGGGGGACGGGAATACATAGATTTTACCTCCGGCATCGGGGTAAATTCCCTGGGCTTTGCCGACGCGGGACTGACAGACGCCGTAAAGGCGCAGGCCGAAAAGCTGCTGCACCACTCCAATTTATATATCTCGCCGGCGCAGATAAGGCTCGCGGAGCTGCTGCGCGGGGCGTCGGGGCTTGACAGGGTGTTCTTTTGCAGCTCGGGCGCGGAGGCGAACGAATGCGCCATAAAGCTCGCGCGTAAATACAGCGCGGACAAATACGGCGGCGGGCGTTCGGATATAATCACCCTGCGAAACTCCTTTCACGGGCGCACCGTTACCACCTTGTCCGCCACCGGGCAGGAAACGCTGCATAAGCATTTTTTCCCGTTTACCGAAGGCTTCTTTTACGCCGAGCCTAACAACATAGAGGATATGGAGGAAAAAATAACCCCGTCGGTATGCGCGGTGCTTATCGAACCGGTGCAGGGGGAGGGCGGCGTTGTGCCTCTGAACATCGAATATCTTACGGCGGTGCGTGAGCTGTGCGACAAAAACGATATTCTCATGATGCTCGACGAGGTGCAGACCGGAATCGGGCGCACCGGTAGCTTTTACGCGTTCCAGCAGATGGGGATAACCCCGGACGTCGTGACCTCCGCTAAGGGACTGGCCGGTGGGCTGCCTTTAGGCGCGTGTCTGGTCAAAAAAGAGCTGGGGGAGGTTTTCGCTCCGGGAGACCACGGGGCTACTTTCGGGGGCAATCCGCTGGCCTGCGCGGCGGCGGCCTATGTGGTCGAGACAGTTACCGCGCCGGGCTTTTTAAAGGCCGTGACGCAAAAGGGCTGGTACCTGCGCGCGAAGCTTAAGCAGCTGCCGCTTGTCAGGGAGGTTCGCGGAAAGGGTCTGATGATAGGCCTGACGCTGGATGAAATTGACTCCAAGACGGCGGCGCGCGCCTGCCACGAAAACGGACTTATGATACTTACCGCAAAAGCCCTGCTGCGGCTTTTGCCGCCGCTTAACATAACGCAGGAGGAAATGGACCGGGGGCTTGCCATACTGGGGGATGTGCTCTTGGCACTTGAAAAAAACAAGGGGGAAGATACGCTGTGAAGCACCTGCTTAAAATGCTGGATCTGACCGGGGAGCAGATAAGTTCCATACTCAATTTGGCCGACCAGCTTAAATATGAACTGAAGCATGGCATAGCGCATCCGCATCTGGCGGGCAAGTCTCTGGGTATGATTTTTGAAAAGGCGTCCACCCGCACCCGCGTGTCGTTTGAAACCGGGATGTATCAGCTTGGGGGGCAGGCGTTGTTTCTTTCGGGCAATGACATGCAGATAGGCAGGGGCGAGCCTGCGGAGGATACCGCCCGGGTGCTCTCCCGCTATTTAAGCGGCATCATGATAAGAACATTCAAGCAGGAGATGGTGGAGACGCTGGCTCAGGCAGGGTCGATTCCGGTGATAAACGGGCTTACCGACCTGTCCCATCCCTGTCAGGTGCTTGCTGACCTTATGACCGTCAGGGAAAAGAAAGGCAGGCTCGAGGGCTTAAAGCTCTGCTTTATAGGCGACGGCAACAACATGATGAATTCGCTTATTGTCGGCGGGCTTAAATCCGGCATGAGTATTTCGGTGGCATGCCCGGTGGGATATGAGCCGCATGAGGCGGTAATTCAGTTTGCCGGGGAGCATGAAGACCGGTTTTCGCTGCACCGTGAGCCTTTAAAGGCCGCCGAGGACGCGGACGTCGTAATCACCGACGTCTGGGCATCGATGGGGCAGGAATCCGAGATAAAACGGCGGCGTGAGGCCTTCGCCGGATATATGGTCGACGAGGCGCTTATGGCAAGGGCTAAGCCGGACGCCATGGCTTTGCACTGCTTGCCCGCCCACCAGGGCGAGGAGATAAGTGTCGAAGTGTTTGAAAGCCATGCCGACGAAATTTTTGAAGAGGCCGAAAACCGTCTGCACGCGCAAAAGGCGGTTATGGTTATACTGATGAAAAACGAAGCCTAAGCGCCCTAATCAAACTACAATAAGTGCCGGGGTGATCATTCTTGAATTTACGCCAAAAGACCGGGTCGGAGCTGTCTTTTTCGCGATTGTTAATCTATTATGGCGCGCTTTTTGCGGTCTGGGTGGCCTGTACGTTTTTTTTGTTCCCCGCGGCGGACAGCTTAGCGGGGAACAAATGGATATTCGCATTGATTCACGGCGCTGTCAAAACGGCGGTCTGGGCGTTGCCTTTTGTGCTGCTGATAAAAAAATATGAACGCGACATGCTCTTTACCTTGAAAGGCATGTTTGTAAAATGGGAACGCCGGCTTTTATTTTTGCCGGTTTTTCTTGTTATCATCGCCTATTATCTTATCGGGGCGTATATATCATTTGGGGAAATAAGCGTGCATGCGGATTTTGATCCGGCAAATATAATCGGGACTGTTTTGGTCGCGGGCATTGTCGAGGAGCTGGTTTTTCGGGGATTTTTCCTGAATGCGCTTATGAAGATGATGAGCCGGGAAAAAGCCGCGGTTGTGACCGCGCTTATGTTTTTGGCCATCCATTTCCCGCTGTGGATTATGCAGGGAGTATTTTTAAACCCGCTGTCTGCTTTGCAGGCCTGCGCCGGCATAGCTTTGCTCAGTCTTTTATTCAGCCTGATGTTTGTTTATTCAAAAAACATCGTTGTTCCTGCATTAGCCCATATGCTGTGGAATTTTTTGGCGGTGTTTTTTTTCGGCAGATAACCGAACGTGCCGGGTGTTTAAACGGGGAGGTGACCAGATGAGCTATCTTGACCGGCCGCTGAATGCCCTAAAGGGCATAGGTGAGCAGCGCGCGAAGCTTTTTAAAAAGCTCGGGGTCACTGATATTTACTCTTTGCTGACTTTTTTCCCCCGCGCCTATGAAGACTGGAGCCCGGTGCCCATCGCCGAGGCTCCGTTCGACCGGCCCTGCTGTATAAAAGCGGAGGTTATCTGCGAGGTCACCGCGCATTATATCCGCGAGGGTATGACCCTTTATAAAACCGTCTGTTCTGACGGAGAAGGTCGCCTCGAGCTAACCATATTCAACAACCGCTATGCCGCCGCCCGGTTAAAGCCGGGACGCGAATACCTGTTTTACGGCAGTGCCGGAGGCGGGCTTTTGAGGCGGGAAATGGCCAGCCCTGAGATAAGAGATCCGGGCGGCGGAGCGCTGAATCCAGTCTACCGAAGCACGGCGGGGCTTTCCACCCGAATCATTGAAAACGCGGTGAAGGTGCTGCTGCGTTCTCTTCCTCCCGGAATTCCCGACTGCCTTTCTCCCGAAATTCTGAAGGAGCACGGCCTTCTGAGATGGTATGACGCGGTGAAAAACATCCATTTCCCGGCAGACGGGGAGGCGCTTGAAAATGCCCGGAAGCGCCTTATCTTTGAAGAGCTGTTTGTTTTGCAGCTAGGACTTTTGCGCCGTAAAAGCCGTAATCTGGCCGCGAACGCGGCGCCTCTGCAAGAGGATTTCACCGTGGGGTTCGCCAGCTTTCTTCCATTTGCCCTGACTGGGGCGCAGACCCGCGCGATAAGTGACGCCGTGAGCGATATGCGCGGGAAGCATCCCATGAACCGGCTTATTCAGGGGGATGTGGGCTCGGGCAAAACCGCGGTCGCGGCGGCGGCGGCTTACAATGTGATAAAAAACGGATATCAGGCGGTCATGATGGCTCCCACCGAAATTTTGGCCGAACAGCATTATCGCTCGGTTTCCGAATTATTTGCAGAAACCGGCGTGAGCGTGGGGCTGCTTACCGGCTCGACCTCCGCGCGTGAAAAAAAACTGATTGCCGGGCGGCTGGAATCCGGTGAGCTGGATTTTATTGTCGGCACCCACGCGCTTACCGAGGACTATGTGCGCTTTAAGCGCTTGGGTCTGGCGGTTACCGACGAGCAGCACCGGTTCGGGGTCGCGCAGCGAGCCTTACTCTACGCCAAGGGGGAAAATCCCCACCTTATGGTTATGTCCGCCACTCCTATTCCCCGAACGCTGTCGCTGATGATCTACGGGGATTTGGACGTCTCGCTTTTGGACGAGATGCCGGCCGGCAGAAAAAAAATCGAAACCTACGCAGTGGGTACCAAGCTGCGCCCACGGGTTTACAATTATATAAAAAAGCATTTGGACGAGGGTTTACAGGGATATATCGTTTGTCCAGCGGTAGAAGAGGGGGACACCGGGCTTGTTTCCGCCGAGGAATATTATGAAAAGCTTAGAAACGGCGTTTTCCGGGAGTATAATCTTGGCCTGCTGCATGGCCGTATGAAAGCATCCCGGAAAGATCAGGTCATGCGCGCGTTTGCCAGTGGCGAGATACAGTTGCTTATAGCCACAACCGTAATCGAGGTCGGTATCGACGTTAAAAACGCGGTGATCATAGTCATAGAAAACGCCGAGAGGTTTGGGCTGTCACAGCTGCATCAGCTGCGCGGCCGGGTCGGGCGCGGGGAGCATGCCTCCAGTTGTATTTTGATTTCAGGCGCGGAGAATGAATCGGGGAGGCGGCTTGAAGTTTTGTGTAAAACCGCCGACGGATTTAAAATCGCCGAAGAAGATTTGAAGCTGCGCGGGCCGGGGGATTTTTTCGGACGGCGCCAGCACGGCTTGCCTCAGCTTAAAATCGCCGATATTTTGCAGGATACCGGGCTGCTGAGCGCGGCCAAAGATACCGCCGTACGGCTACTTAAAAACGATCCCGAGCTTTCCGCTCCCGCTCATATACCTCTGGCCTTGCAAACCGAGCGGCTTTTTTCCGATATCGGCGAGGGCTCACTTAATTGAATAGATTAAACCACCA
>DOZQ01000043.1 GCA_003517915.1 Oscillospiraceae bacterium
CACCCGGGTGGACGTAAGCCTGCGACAAAAACGGAACCGGTATGCGCAGAAAATAGGTGCTTAAGGTTACCATCCCGGCCAACAGCGCTGCGGAGGAAAGAACTAACGCCCGCTGATATGCGGTTGACATGAGCTGTACCTCCCAAAAGGTTTACATATTGCGACGGTTAAGAAATCTCTTATCTTTCGAGATTTTGGTTTCTCGCCGGTCCGACGCCGACCATCGTAACGGAACAGCCAATCAGCTCTTCAAGGCGCTCAATATAATCGAGCGCCTTTTTCGGCAACTCTTTCATACTGCGGCAAACCGACAAATCGCCCTCAAAGCCCTCGGCCTCTTCATAAACAGGGCTGCAAAGCGAAAGCTCCTCTGGGCTGCACGGAAAATCTTTTATGATACTGCCGTCTGGCAACCTGTAGGCAGTGCATATCTTTAAGGTTTTAAAACCGCTGAGCGTATCAAGCTTATTTATCGCGACTGCGGTCAGACCATTGATTCTGACCGCGTGCCGCAAAATAACGGCGTCAAACCAGCCGCACCGGCGCGGTCTGCCGGTAGTGGTGCCGAATTCGTTTCCGGCCAGACGGAGTTTTTCGCCAGTCTCGTCCAAAAGCTCGGTGGGAAAAGGACCCTTGCCTACTCTGGTGGTATATGCCTTAGCAACGCCTAAAATATCACTTATCATTGTCGGTCCTATGCCGCTGCCTGTGCATACGCCGCCCGAAACCGGATGAGATGAAGTAACAAAGGGATAGGTTCCGGTGTCCAAATCTAAAAGCGTACCCTGCGCGCCTTCAAACAACACCGATTTCCCCTGCTTTATGCTTTCAAAGGCAAGCACCGAAACATCGGCGACAAAACCTCGCAGACGGTCAGCATATCCTTTATACTCCTCGATTATTGCCGGAATATCCGGCGCGTCTGCTCCATAAAGCTTTTTTATAAGTCCGGCTTTGTTTTCACCGGCCGTCATGGCTTTTTTGGCAAAGCGCTCGTGAACAATAAGATCCGCTATACGAATACCTGAGCGCTCAGCCTTGTCCATATAGCACGGGCCAATGCCGCGCCGCGTAGTGCCTATATCTTCGGAGCCGCGCGCTTTTTCCGAAAGCGCGTCAAGCTCTAAATGCCAGGGCATTATTACATGGGCTCGGGGATCGATACGCAGACCGTCACAGGATACGCCGCGTGCGGCAAGCCCGTCAATTTCGGCTATAAGGGCTTTGGGATCAATTACGGTACCGCATCCGATGAGACAAAGCGTACCGGGATATAAAATCCCCGAAGGAACAAGATGCAGCTTATATACATTTCCGTCCGACTCCACCGTATGTCCGGCATTGTTTCCGCCCTGCGAACGTATAACAACATCGGCGCGCGACGCTAAGATGTCAATTATCTTACCCTTTCCCTCATCGCCCCACTGTGTGCCAACAACTACCCGAGCCGCCATTGCATAGCCCCCTCAAAAACATTATTTGTAAAAGTATTGCGAAAAATGAAGATCATAGTCAAATCACTAAATCAGCATAATAAATTTTACCTGATTACATGCGAGTTGTCAACAAAACTTACGCGCGCCCATAGAGAATCAGTTTTGCGCAGACCGCGTAAAATCCACGGGGAGGTGATTCTGCTCTGAAAACAGCTTCTCTGTCTCAAAAAAAATCGATTTTGCGCCACCAATTTGCTTATTTTTTTGAATTTAATGGCTTTTGTGGATTTTAATGTGCGTAATTTATTCGGTAAAAATGAAAAATTACTGCCTCCTTCTAAATATTTATAGTAAATCTACAAAATATACATCCATATTATTGGCGCAGTTGAAAAACATCACATAAATGTTTGCTATTTATACTCGACAACTCTTTAAAGATATGGTAGAATATAAACGTAATTTGGGCGAGATATGTGCGCACGCGCACTTTCATTCGAGAGCGGAGCTTATTATCCGTGGATCATTGGACATGCTTTCGCTTTTTGAGCTGTCTGAAAGGGGAGTGGTTTTACAGAGAAAATGGCGAAAGAGGTTTTAAATAGAATTTTTAAAAAACAGGAGGAATGTGGTCAATGAAGGCATTAAAGGTTTTTTTGGCGTCGGTTTTGGCTTTTGCGATGATTTTCACCGGCATTATCTATGTTTCCGGTGAAGTTAGCAAAAAGACATATTTAGAGGAGCTGCATGACGCGGTGGGGTTCTTTTTTGAGCCGACCACACTGTCGCCGGCGATGATTGAACAGGCGTTTACGACTGCCAGCTTTGCCGCCCTTAAAAGTGAACATACTCAGGCGGGCAGCGTATTGAGCAATTCGTCGTCGACCGAACCGCAGCTCACGCAGGCTACAAACGAACTTACGCTGGCGGTTATGGGACTCGATCATCTTGAGGAGTTCGATACCAACACCCACACGGTAGTTAAAGATTATTATGAGACTCGTCTGGCTGGCGGGCTTTATGCCTCAGCCGCCGTTACCGCAGCCGAGGAGTTTTATAACAAAACGGAGTATATGGGCGGCGGCCCGACCGTTACCTACACTCAAGAACAGATCAATCAGTGTCTGCTTGATACTGTCGGGGCATTGGCCGAAGGCAGACCTGCCCCAGCGGACGGCTTTGACTTTACGGCTTTGGAAGCGATTTTTGACGAAGCAAGTCTTATAAACAATGAGGATTATTCCTTCGCAAGTGCAAGTCGTTATGGCTCACAAGTAGAGACTTGCGTTATGATTTTATACGTGTTTGACGAAGACACTATTGCTCTGCTTGGTGGCCAGCAGTATATTGACGACACGGTGGCTGCTCTACGTACAGCGATTGATAATCTTGTAAATATAACTGCCCTGACTGCACTGCTTACTGATGCAAAATCAAGAGTGCCGGCAGATTACACCGCTGAAAGTTTTAATGCGATGGATAGCATTGTGGACTCTGCTATAGAGTTGCTTGAAGGTGACCCGACTCAGGCTGAAGTAGACGACATGATACAGGATCTTCAATCCGCAATTGACAATTTGCAGCCCGTTGATATCAAAGCCGATCTGCGCGCGCTGCTGGACGATGCGGACATAAAGGCCGCCTATGATTCAAACAATGTAATTGGCGGCAGCTTTCCTCTTTATTCTGCGAATACCTTCGCCGCGTTCAAACAAGCGTATGACGGCGCCAAAGATGTTTTGGACGACGCGGGCGCTACTCAAACAGATGTAGATGACGCTTATGACGCAGTTTCGAACTCTTTTGCCGCTCTGGTTGATCTTTCCGACATCTGGGCGGCTGTATCTGAGAGCGGAATTCCGGGTGGCGGTCTTTATACCGGACCTGCTCAGGACGCTCTTACTGACGCGCGGACAGCTGCGATATCCCTCGCTATGAGCGCGGCTCCGACTCAGACACAGGTTGACGAAGCGGCGGCCGCGATTAGAACCGCTTTCGGTAATTTGACGGATATCTCCGGTCTGCAGGCGCTGCTGGATGAACACGCGCCTAAGCTGCAGCAGAGCAGCAAATATACCGAGATTTCATTCGGCGCGTTTGTAAGCGCTTACAACGCGGCGGAAGCCCTGATGGAAACAATACCAACTCCCCAGCAGGTGTCTGACGCGATTTCGAATCTGACTCAGGCTGCGGGCGCCTTGGAGGAGGTTCCCCCTGTTGACAAAACCGCGCTGCAAGCGGCGATCAATACGTGGGAACCAGCCATTGCCGATGCTTTTGCTCCTTATTTCTCAAAGGCCAGCTTTGCCGCGCTGCAAGCTGCGGTTTATGCAGGAAAAACGACTTTAGAGGACGCCGAAGCGACGCAGGAGGATGTTGACGCGGCGACCAATCTGGTTACTTCCGCGGGAAACGACCGGGTTATTATCGGCGAGCTTAGACAGGCTATTGATGAGGCCGAAACGATTATGCTGGAATCGGACAAATATACCGCGGAGTCGGTCACCAGGCTTGCAGGCGCACTGCTTGACGCGGAGACGATGGTTGACTCGACGGAAGCTTACACGCAGGACGATGTCAACGATGTTTTGGGAGCTTTGAATTTCGCAATTGAAAATATGGTAGAAGATGACGGCACCCTTAACTGGGAACCTCTTAATTCTGCTCTTAGTGAGCCGGTCAACGCCGAAGATTACACCAATGCAAGTCTCATCCGCTATACTGTGGCCTGTATAGATGGCTTGAATCTTACATTTGCCAATCCCGATGAGGTTACCCAGCAGATGATAAACGACGCGGCGGCCGCTATCCGCACCGCTATTGACAATCTTGTCAGTGTAGTAGATCTGAACGATGCGCTTACTGAGGCAACCTCAAAAACACCTAGCGATTATACTCCCGCCAGCTACAGTGTGCTGAACAACGCCGTAAACGACGGGATTGATCTTAAGGAGGGTGATCCGACCCAGACACAGGTTGACGATGCGGAAGATGCAATTAGAAACGCGATTGCCGCTTTGCAGTTGCGTGCCAATTTCGCCAACCTGCTGGATGCCATTGACGACGGCAAGGCTGTTACAGCGGCCGACTATTCGACCGCAAGCTATGGCAGGCTCACCTCGGCGATTTCCGACGGTGAACTCGTAGCGGCAAACCTGAACGCCACTCAGACGCAGGTTGACGGTGCCGAAACTGCTATCCGCACCGCTATCACAAANNCTTGTTAACATATCCGCGCTGAATACCGCTCTCGCCGACGCGGCAACTAAGGTCGAGACGGATTACACTCCCGATAGCTATGCGGTTCTTGACAGCGCCGTAGACGCGGCGAACACGTTGCTTGCCGGCGACCCGACCGCATCTGATGTAACCGCGGCGACCACCGCTATTACAGACGCGATCGCCGCTTTGCAGACACGCGCCAATTTCGCCAATCTGCTGGATGCCATTGACGACGGCAAGGCTGTTACAGCGGCCGACTATTCGACCGCAAGCTATGGCAGGCTCACCTCGGCGATTTCTGCCGGTGAACTCGTAGCGGCAAACCTGAACGCCACTCAGACGCAGGTTGACGGTGCAGAGACCGCTATCCGCACCGCTATCACAAACCTTGTTAACATATC
>DOZQ01000091.1:0-4982 GCA_003517915.1 Oscillospiraceae bacterium
ACACCGCCTCGATCTTCTGCAAAATATCCACAGTTATAACGTCTAAATCCGCGTCGTCGGTAAACTGCAATGAAATCATAGAAAAGTTGGATGACGATGTTGAAGAAACCGAATCTATATTTTCCAGCGTCGCCATAGATTGCTCAAGCGGTCTTGTCACCTCGGTTTCCACCTTTTCGGGGGTCGCGCCGGGATAAGCGGTCATCACCATGACATACGGCATATCCATATTTGGCAGCATGTCGGGGGTCATTCCCGTGAATGAGACATACCCGAGCACCAAAATCGCGACCACCGCTACAAGCACTGTGAGCGGCTTTCTGACACTGAATTTCGCCATTATGTTAGTTCTCCCATCATTGATTTTATAATTTACGAATACGATAACTGCTCTGATTAAAAATACCAATTGTATTATGATATAATATTATATGTCACATAGTGTTAGATAACAAGGTCTTATGTGACTTTTACTCTGTTAATTTTTCGTGAATGTCACTTTTCACAATAAATCAGAAAAACGCATAAAAAAGGTATATATTATTCCCTGTATGATGTATGGCATTGTAATACAGAGCCAAAACCACTCTTTGCAGCAGTTTTGACTCTGGTTATAATCAAATAAAATTACATGGAATTTATATGAATATTGCCCTAAATGTGTTCGGCCCCGCTATTCCGTCTACAGGCAATCCTACCCGCTTTTGAAAGCGCCGCACCGCGTTTTCGGTGTTTGCGCCGTAAATTCCATCAACGCTTCCCGGATTATAGCCGTTCGCGAACAGCGCCGACTGCAGCAGATACACAAGCGCGCCGCGACTGCCCCTGCGCAAAATCGGAATCGCGGCGCGTGTGGCCGAGCCAAAAATTCCGTCGGCGGCAAGATGCGCGCCATACTCACGGTTTAAAACCGTCTGAATAGCTCTGACAATCGCCCGCTTGGTTGCAGGACCGTAGATTCCGTCTGCTTTTAGATTTGCCCCGTACCAATCGTTGAGCATCTGCTGAATAGACTTCATCGCTGTATTCCAACTGATACCGCCAGAGGGAGGCTTTGCCGGCGAGGCCCCATCCTGCCCCTGTCCTGTATCCGCGCCGCCAAGCGCTTCTACAATTCCCGCGGCTATCGCGCGGGCGTATTTATTGAGCTTTGCGTCAAACAGGCGGTTATCCTCTTCGTTGATGATATAACCCATTTCAAGCAGCATAGCCGGCTGATCTGCGTTTCGCAGCACGGCATAGTTCCCCCTTTTAACCCCCCGTTCGGCTTGAACCCCCTGCCCTGCGACATGACCGAGTACAATACGCGCCATACGTTCGTTTTCTGGGCTGGCATATGTATAAACCCAATTTTCCACGCCGCTCGTTCCGGGAGTCTGATGCGTATAGGAATTGCGGTGCAGCGAGATAAAAAAGACCGCCCCGGCGTTATTCGCTATCTTAGAACGCTCGGGCAGCGGGATAAACACATCGCTGTCCCGCGTCATAATCACCTGCTGACCCATGCTCTCAAGTTCACGCTGCACCGCCTGAGCAAGGCGCAGATTGTCGTTCTTTTCCACCCGGCCTTTGTAAGCGGCTCCGCCGTCATATCCTCCATGACCCGCGTCGACAGCAATCAGACTCATACTATCTCACCCTTTATCAGGTATTTAGGAAATCCCACACCATTATTGTATGACGACAATTCTGTGAATGTTCAAAAAATCGCAAAATATAAAAGAAATCGGTTTTTAACCTAAGCTAAAAACCGGTTTTTCTTATATTTCTTTAAATCTTGAATTTATTTCATTGTTGTAATTTGTAATATTTCGTGTGTATTCGCTGGACATATAGGAGGATGTCAACAAGAAATCCGCCGTCGCGGTATTGGTCGCCACCGGAATGTCATAAAGCACCGCGACACGGAGAAGAGCCTTTACATCCGGGTCGTGAGGCTGCGCCTCAAGCGGGTCCCAAAAAAAGATCATGAAATCCACGCTGCCCTCGGCTATTCTTGAACCTATCTGCAAATCTCCCCCCAAAGGCCCGCTGCTGTATCCCCTTACCGGCAGCCCGGTTCTTCTCGCTATCAGCTTGGCGGTCGTGCCGGTGCCGGAAAGAAAATGGTTTTTCAAAATTTCTTTATTCCGGTCGGCCCATTCGACCATCTCATCTTTTTTCCCGTCATGCGCTATAAGCGCGATATGCTTTTGAGCGTCAATGGTCATTGGGATATAATCGCCCTCGATCATATGTTTTCCTCCCGTCTGCGTCATATATAGCAATTACCTCTACAGTGCCACCGTCCAGCCGAATTCGTCCGGCAGCTCTCCCCACTGTATGCCGGTGAGGGTATCGTAAAGCCGCTGGGCTATATCCCCGATCTTACCGTTGTTTATAACAATTTCGTCCTGCCCGTTTTTAAGCAGGCCTATCGGCGATATGACCGCTGCCGTCCCCGTTCCGAACGCTTCCAAAAGCCGTCCGTCTCTTGCCGCTTCCGCCACCTCTTCGATAGAGATTTTTCTTTCGGTGACGTTATATCCCCATGATTTAAGCATGTCTATAACCGACATGCGGGTAACCCCCGGCAGAATAGAGCCGCTGAGCTCCGGCGTTACGATTTCACCGTCCAGCGCAAAAAAGACGTTCATCGTGCCGACCTCTTCAATATATTTGCGTTCGATGCCGTCCAGCCAAAGCACCTGGGTAAAGCCTATTTTTTCCGACTCGGCCTGCGCCTTCAACGAGGATGCGTAGTTCCCTCCGGTCTTGGTGTATCCCATGCCGCCGTATACCGAACGAACATAGTTGTTTTCGACATATATCTTTATGGGATTAAGGCCCTCGGGATAATAGGCTCCCACCGGGCTGAGTATAATCATAAACAAAAGGTGCTTGGCGGGATGCACCCCCACCTGCGGATCCATCGCGAAAATAAACGGGCGAATATACAGCGATGTCCCCTCAGACGTCGGAATCCAGTCCCTGTCGATTTCAACCAGCGCTTTAACCGCCTCAACCCCAAAATCCTCATCGATAAACGGAATACACAACCGGTCGTTCGAGCTGTTCAGGCGCTGCATATTCTTTTCGGGGCGAAATAGCAGTATCCGGCCGTCCTTCGCCTTATAAGCCTTCATCCCCTCAAAAACCTCCTGCGCGTAGTGCAGGCACATAGCCGAGGGCTCAAGCTCAATAGGACCGTAGGGTACAATACGCGGATCGTGCCACCCCTGGCCTTCATCATAATTCATCATAAACATGTGGTCGGTAAAATAGGTGCCAAAACCCAGCTTAGATTCATCCGAAGGCTTTTGCCTGGGATCACCAGTCTTTTCTATACGAATTTCCACGGTCATACATCCTCTCACTGATATAGTCATATTATTAATCTCATATAATATCTGATTATATCAAACCGGAGTATAATATGCAAGAAAAAAGCGCATTCCGGTTTCCCGGCCAGCGCTCTGTGCGGCAATAGCTGACTTATTATATCATTTCTTGGTTTTGACGAATTTTAAAATATCCGCTTTGGAATGCAGCCCGACAAGCCGTCCGGCTTCCTCTCCCTTTTTAAACAGAATCAGCGTAGGAATGCTCTTTATTTTATAGTTCTGCGCCAGATCCTGCTCTTCGTCGACGTTTATTTTAACCACCGCGACCTTACCCTTTAAATCCTCGGCAACCTCTTCAACAATAGGCGAGAGCATACGGCAGGGGCCGCACCAATCCGCCCAAAAATCCACCACTACGGGAATATCGGATTCGAGTACCTCGGTTTCAAACAGTTCCGCGTTAATCGCCATTGTATCAAGCATTTCATGCTCCTCCTCATATCTCATTTCATTTTATCGCAATATTCACAGATGAATTTTCCGCCTTTTCGTCTGAAAAGCTTTGGCAGATATGTCTCGGCACCGGTTACGCATTTGGGATTTGAGCATACCCGCTCACCGTCGCCCTCTGGGCGGGGATCAATATGCTTTGTCTCACCATCTAGCATGTGAAGTATAAGCGCCATGCGCGCGTACATCCCGTATTCGGCCTGAATAAAATAAACCGCTCTGGGATCATCGTCCACCTCGTCCTCTATTTCATCCACACGAGGCAGGGGATGCAGGATTTTAAGTCCGTATTTAGCATTATATAGCTTTTCCGTATCAAGGATAAATATCCCCTTCTGCTTTTCATAATCCTCGTGCCCCGCAAAGCGCTCCCTTTGTATGCGGGTCATATAAAGCACGTCGATCATGCTTAAAGCATCGGCCAGACTGTCTTTCTCTTCATATTCCAGGCCGTTTTCGGTTATTACCGCTTTAAGATAAGCCGGCAGAGCAAGCTCGGGGGTAGAAATAAGTACAAACCTATTGCCTTTGTAACGGCTAATAGCCTTTATGAGCGAATGCACCGTTCTGCCGTGCTTTAAATCGCCGCAAAGCCCTATAGTCAGGTTCTCAAGCGTCCCCTTTTCCCTCAACAGCGTAAAAATATCGGTCAATGTCTGGGTCGGGTGCAGATGCCCTCCGTCCCCCGCGTTGATTACAGGCGCGGCGGAATACATAGACGCAGCCTTGGCGGCCCCCTCGAGCGGATGCCTGATTGTTATGATATCAGCGTAGCCGCTGAGCACCCTCACGGTGTCCTTGAGACTCTCTCCCTTTGAAACAGAAGTACCGTCCGGGCTGTCAAAGCCTATGACCTTGCCCCCCAAACGCAGCATTGCCGCCTGAAACGACATCTGCGTGCGGGTGGAAGGCTCATAAAACGCCGTAGCCATAAGCATTCCGTGGCAGCTGTCGCTGTAATATGACGGTTTTTTCGCTATCGCCTCGGCCATGTGCAGTATATCGCCTATTTCCGAAAGCGAAAGGCTGTCTAAATCAATCAAATGCCTTGTTTTCATTGATCCCCTCGTCCTACATTTTCATTATATCTTTATATATTCTTATCCTGTCACGCCTTTTTGGGCTCGAACGCTCGGCGCTTATCTGTCA
>DOZQ01000091.1:5051-9385 GCA_003517915.1 Oscillospiraceae bacterium
GCCTCGGTCGCTCTCGCTTCTCCAAAAAAATTCATTCCGGCTCTGAATTCGCCTGATTTGGAATTCTTCCAAATCCTTTCCGGCAATTCCCTCGCCGACAATCATTTTTTTGGGCTCGAGCGCTCGGCGCTATTTTAGTATATCATAACAGCCGCCGGGTATCTTGTCAATTGCGCTCAGCTCTGCGCCGCAAAGAAATTTACGATTCCGGCGGTAACCGCCTCGGCCAGCTTGTCGTCCTGCCCGTCCTCAAGCAGCCGCTGAAACTCGGCTGCGTTTGAGAGGTAGCCATTTTCGGTTAAAATAGCAGGACAGTCCGACAGCCTCGTGACATAATAAGGGCCGTAATAGCTGCCGCGTTTTTCTGTAAAACCGGGAGACACTGCGCCGAACATCGCCTTTGCCGCCGGCTGTGAATATGGCAGATAATAATAGTTTTCATATCCGCTGCTGCTTACGCTGACCGACGCATTCCGGTGTATAGAAACAAAAAGGTTCGGCTTTACCCTTTTTGTTATGCGCACCCTTTCGTCCAGCCTCAGATCCGACTCATTTTCGGTGCGGGTCATTACCACATGCGCCCCTATGGCTTCAAGCTCACGGCGCACCCTCGACGCAAGCGATAAATTAAGCGCCGATTCGGGGAATTTCGGGTTGGATCCGACCGCCCCCGGATCCGGCCCGCCGTGCCCCGGATCCAGCACGACTGAAATCCCGTTTAATGTGAATCCGTATTTATTGTCCGACACCTCTGGCTTAGCCGGGTGCAGAAAGGAAAATACCAGCCGGTCATTTTCATCATATTCGGCGCTGTAGCCGTAAAACGCCCCGGTTTTTTTAAGATACAGCCGCAGCACCGCGTCGCCGCCCTCACTCGTCCAAATCGCGCGGCTGAATACCGGATCGCCCTCAAGCTTTATGACTCCCGTACCGGCGGACGCGTAGTAAAATCTTATGTCAAAATACTCCGCGCTGAGCGAATCGACGTTATAATTCGGCCTCCCCGGCCCATCTGCACCCTCATATCTCTGCGGACTCAGCGAACAGGCGAATGGTGCCTTCCATTCCACGTTAAACGCAATAGATGTGTGGCGGCCTTCCATATTTTCAGATGCTACCGAAACAGAATTGCTTTCCGGCAGGCTACCTTTGTAAAGCCTTATGTTATCGCCCTTTTGATCGGTGCTTACATACACACGTTTACCATAATCAAGCAGCCTGTAGCGCGTAGATGACGAACCGAAATAGATTTTTTCATTATCTGAGCAGTAATCCACCGTGCCCGCCGGCAGATAGGTATTGACCGCGCGGGAATAATCGTCGATTTTTTCGTCCAGAGTTTCCGCTTGATAGGTAACCACCTCCGCGAGCAGGCGTCCGCTCCCGGCCACGGTTTCCTTTGCCGCAAGCGTGATTACGCCGCCCTTTTTGCTCTCGCTTTTTTCCTCAAACAAGGCCGTAAACTTCGGCTCCCCCAAGCTTCGTTCAGACTCCTGCGCGGCGGGCAAAATCAACGTCCCCTCATACCGGATATAGCCCTCGTCCGCGGACGGAAGCTCGGGCAAAAGAGGGATGCTTCTGCCGTCCAGCGTCATGCTGATTTCCGCTCCCGCCTTGGCAATGGCGGTGAATACCGCCTCGGCTCCTCCGCTGACCGTCTGTTCCCGCGACGGATAGACCGCCTGAATGATATCATTGCTCCTTCTTATAATATAGCTCTGTGTTTTTTCTTTATGCTCCAATGTAAATATATTTTCACCGATTTCGAGCGCAAGGCTCAAAGAAAAATACCCGTTTTTCGTTCTTTCCACCTCCTCACCATTCAAAAGCAGCGGTTCAGCCGGGTCACTCGCGCCAATAAGTGAATGCTGCGAATCATATGTAGTCATATCCGTGCCGGCGGGATGAACCACCGTAAGCTCTTTTAGCACCTTTTCCCCTTCTAACTCAAATATGGGCTCCGGCGCGGAGGAAGGCATCACGAGCGCAAACTCCTCCGGCGCATAATCGGTTTTAAGCTCTTCGGGCGGCAGCTTTGCCTCACCTACAACTAAAACCGCCATATTGCGGGAAAACTCGACATGATTGCCGGTCAGCGCGAGAATCACGCTTACAAGACACAGGGTAAGCGCCGTCCAAACCGCCGCCGTCACTTTCGTCACCCGAATTTTTTCCCATATGGACTTGAGCAATGCCGCTTCCCCCTCATTCCAATATCTCAAGCAATTTTTCTCTTTGAGCCGTATTAAGCTCCTCTCCCGAAAACAGCGGCCCGTAAGAATAAAGCGCGAATCCGCCGCAGCCGCTAAGCTCTCTGGTATATTCCACCTGCCGCCTTATTATGTCGTCAGCCAAAAGCCATTCCTCCGAGCCCTGATCCAAATCCCCGATTTTATAGACGGGCAGACCGTAATAAAGCTCGACCGACTCATGCCGCTCCAGCTCGTGCCACCGCGACGCCAGCGTGTCAAACTGAAAAGCTTCTTGCATATGCTCGAATCCAAAATAGGTTTGCGGCAGAATATAATCCACATATCCCGGCTCTTCCATCCAAAGCGGGATATCGGCGTATAGATGATCATAGTTATTTTCTATATCGGCCATGGGGCTGATGCCAAATAAAATCTCACTGTTTTTTTCTTTTACAGAGTCATAAACTCCCTTTACAAAGATATTCATGTTTTCCCTGCGAAAATCCTCCTGAGTCATAGGCTCTTCCCCGGCTTCCGCAAGATAACGCTCATAAGCCGCAGCGTCAAACTCACTGTCTGTAGTCGGATAAAAGTAGTCGTCAAAATGAATTCCGTCCACCGGATAATTGTCTATTATCTCGCGTACGCCCTCCGTTATTAGCTCCCTCACCTCGGGCACGGCGGGATTAAGGTAAATTCCACCCGCCGCCACAACCGCCCAGTCGTCGTTTTCACCGTCGCCATCGCTGAGATAAATTCGCCCGGGATTATTCTCAGCCAGCTCCTCCGGATCCTCCGACGTCATTGACACCCTGAACGGATTCAGCCAGGCGTGAAACTTAAGTCCCCGGGCGTGCGCGGCCTCCACCATGTAAGCAAGCGGATCATAGCCCGGATCCTCCCCCTGCGTGCCGGTCAGGTATTCGCTGTAGGGGAATATCTGAGAGTCATAAAACGCGTCGCAAAATGGCCTTATCTGCACGATGACCGCGTTAAGCTTCATTGAAGCGGCATCGTCAAACATCATATCTACACGGGATTTAAATCCCTGCTCGTCGGTGTCGCGGAAATCAAGCTCCATGTAATATATCCAAAGCGCGCGCAGCTCGTCTTCTTCGCCCTTCGGCCTTCCCCCGGAATTCTCCGGATATTCCGGCTCAAACGGCTGAACCATGCTCGGCGACGGATATTCCCCTGTTCCCGAGCTTTTTTCAGAATCATTATCTTTGACACAGCCGCTGAGCAACAGCGGCAAAAGCAGCAGTGCCAAAATCATCTTCACACTTTTCATGGCTGACCGTCCTGTTCTTTGCGCCGCCGATACGGCGGAGACTGATTTAAAGTATACCGGATATCGCGCTGTTTGTCCATTTTCGCGGCAGATAATTTTCTTTTACCTGCTCCGTATATTATATTTTAAAAGCACGCTCCATTATTCGTATACTTTCTTTTTTAGAGCAATTTGATTTAACGTATATAGAAAAATCAATTATAGCAAATTGACAAAACGTATACTGAAAAAACACATGGGATATGAAATGTCCATTTGCTATGTGTTATGTCTTTCGGTTGCCGTATAAACGGCGAGAAAGACAGTTTAAAATTAATCTTTATAGCAATTTGATACCTTCCTATGGTATACGTTAAATCAAATTGCTATAATTCGCTCTAAGAGCATATACAAGCACATAAAAAACAGGAGACTGGCTATATGCCAATCTCCTGTTTCAGTAGTATCGGTAATATGTCTTTTAATTAACAATTGTCGGGGGGAAACGTTTCACCACAAACGCGTCAATATCAATAGCGGTGCTGCTTGCCAGAAAGTCCTTGTCGCCGCGCACCGTTAGGGTCAGGGTGTGCCAGCCTGATGACCCAAGGTCACCGCTGTCATAAATTGCAGTGTTGTAGGTTTTGTCATAGCTCATGTCAAAACAACTGACCGTTTCGGTCACACCGTCAAGTGTGACGTCGAGCTTACCCCTAGACCAGGATTTATATCCTATAATCTCGATTCCCCTGCCATAGAATGTCAGCGTTATTGTATCGCCCTGTTTATTTGAGCGCAGAGCGCCGCCGCCGGAATATGAACGGAACGAGGCATTCTCCCATGCGTTATCCTCGCCCTTGCCGGCCTCTACC
>DOZQ01000046.1 GCA_003517915.1 Oscillospiraceae bacterium
AGGGAACGACCCCTGTGTCGTTCTGTAGGATCACAGATAAAAATCAACCCGCACGAGATTATTTCTCGTGCGGGGTTTAAACATGGGCGGATATAAATTCCGCCTATATATTCTCAAGTCCCGACAGAATAATTGGGAGCTTCTTTTGTAATTGAGATATCATGCGGGTGGCTTTCTTTAAGTCCCGCCCCGGTTATGCGGATAAACTGCGCGTTTTTCTTGAGCTCGTCGATGGTCGCGCAGCCGCAGTAACCCATGCCGGAGCGCAGTCCTCCTATAAGCTGATAAACCGCGTCGGACAGCGGCCCCTTATACGGCACCCTGCCCTCGACCCCTTCGGGTACCAGCTTTTTGGCGTCCTCTTGAAAATAGCGGTCGCTGCTGCCCTTGGCCATGGAGGCTAGCGAACCCATTCCGCGGTAGACCTTGAACTGACGGCCCTGATAAATTTCGGTGTCTCCCGGAGATTCCTCGCAGCCGGCGAACAACGAGCCGATCATAACCAGATCCGCGCCGGCGGCGAGCGCCTTTACAATATCACCGGAGTATTTTACTCCGCCGTCCGCTATTACAGGCACGCCGTATTTTGATGCGGCGCAGGCGACGTCATAAATCGCCGTGATCTGTGGTACGCCTATACCGGCGATTACCCGCGTCGTACATATCGAGCCCGGCCCGATGCCGACCTTCAAGGCGTCCGCCCCCGCGGCGATAAGCTCCTCGGCGGCCTGTGCCGTGGCAATGTTTCCCGCGACCAGTGTCACTCCCGGAAAAGCTTTTTTTACCGCCGTCACCGCGTCGAGGATATTCTTGCTGTGACCGTGCGCTGCATCCAGCACCAGCGCGTCCGCTTGGGCGTTTACCAAAGCGCCCGCGCGCTCGAGCAGATTTTTGGTCACGCCTATGGCCGCTGCGCAGAGCAAACGACCATCTTTGTCTCTGGCAGAATTCGGGTAACGCACCGCTTTTTCAATATCCTTAATGGTGATAAGACCCTTGAGGTTGCCTTTTTCGTCGACAATTGGCAGCTTTTCGATCTTATGCTGGCGCAAAATCTCCTGAGCCTGCTCTAAGGTGGTTCCCATCGGGGCAGTCACCAGCCGCTCCTTGGTCATAACCTCTTTGATTTTAAGATTAAAGTCGGTCATAAAGCGCAGGTCCCGGTTGGTGAGAATGCCGACCAGCTTGGTTCCCTCGCATATGGGCACGCCCGAAATCTTATATTTGCCCATAAGCTCGTTGGCGTCATAGACATAATGCTCGGGAGTCAAATAAAACGGATTCACGATCACGCCGTTTTCAGAACGCTTAACCTTATCCACCTCGTCCGCCTGCTGTTCGATAGTCATGTTCTTGTGTATGACGCCCAGACCCCCCTCACGGGCGATCGCTATTGCCATACGCGCTTCGGTCACGGTATCCATCGCTGCGGTCATCAGCGGAGTATTCAGCTTAATATCCGCCGAGAGGCGTGTGTCAATGTTGACCTGCTTTGGTAAAACGGTGGATTTGGAAGGTATGAGCAAGACATCGTCAAAGGTCAGCCCTTCCTTGAGAAATTTTTCTCCCGCATTCGTGTTCAGCATGCCGTTTCTCCTCCATTCATTTTCATACTGTATTTTTACTATTCTACTCCACCGACCGTAGAAATACAAGAGTGTTTTAGAAAAAACGAGAGAGTAATATTGGAACAACAGAAGTGGTTCGACTATATATGCAAAAATGGTGCCTGAATCACCATTGCAGGTTGATTCAGGCACCATTTAATATCAAATTATTCTAAAATAAATGCACACATATTGACTGTTTTGTCTTATGGTGGTATAATTACAGCGGTAGAAATACCATTGACAGAGGGGATGTTTCGGGGCGGTTAGCCACTCTTCCTGCAAAGGAGGTGAGGCCGTGGAGTATTTGGTGATTCTGTATCTGATATTGATGATTACAGGATACATTTTACATACAAATTACATACAAAACGAAAGTAACCGCCCTCGCCCAAAGGTGACGGTTACTTTTGTTAATTCGCATCGGGCTAACCGCTTGCGCGGCATTTCTTCTGTCTCTTATTATATGCGAGAGTTTTATAATTGTCAAGAGCGGTATAATCCTAAAAAAATGAAATCTCCGCAGTGAATACCGTAACCTCGCCCTTCTTCGCGCACATCTGTACGACGCCCCCGCGCTCGGCGGCGAATATCTCAAGCGTGTCGCCCTCGGTCGTCTCGCGTATGAAATTGATCTGCAGCTCTTTTATCAACCGTTCTCCCATCCCGCCGGGGATAAAATCACATATGATATCGGCGTAAACAGAATTGTTCATATGCCCGTTGAAATCCAGATCCGAAAAACGCACCGGACGTGAGCCGGCAAAAAGCATTTCACTGCCCGGCAAAAGCTTTTCAGGCTCGGGACAAAAGCCCGCGCGGTCAGGGTCATGCCGGTCGTAGAAAAAATTAAAGTCAGACGGACGGCGCAGGCGGTGCGAAGCCGGATCCATCAGCGCAAACCCGGCCTGCGAATCAATCAGGCGCCCGCCGTTTTCATCGGTAAAGCTGTAACAGCGGTTGAAAAGCATGCCTTTGGTACCGCGGCTCCAGGTGGTTAGCCTAAGCGGCTGTGAAAGCAGCGGGGGCCGGGTATATACCGTTCTTGCGCGCGCGATTACAAACACCATGCCCGCCTCATACAGCTTGGTATAAGGCAAATCGAGGCTTTCTAAATGCCGCTCACCGATATCCTGCTGCAAACGCAGCGCGGAGGACAGCTTTAAGCGGCGGTTTTTGTCCGCGTCATAGGTGGCGACTTTAAAGTCCCAGTTATATTCAAGTCTCATCGCCCAGGCCTCTCGATGCGCTCACATCCCATATAAGGGATTAAAACCTCGGGGATATCCACACTGCCGTCGTCGTTTTGGCAGTTTTCCAAAATCGCCGCGACGGTTCTGCCGACCGCGACTCCCGAGCCGTTGAGGGTGTGTACCAGCCGAGCCTTGCTGTCCGGCGTTTCTTTATAACGTATAGCGCCGCGCCGTGCCTGATAATCCTCAAAATTACTGCAGCTTGAAATCTCCAGATACCGCCCGTAAGACGGCATCCACACCTCGATATCATAGGTTTTCGCGGAGGAAAAGCCTATGTCGCCGGTGCACAGGCAGATTACCCGGTAAGGGAGCTTTAGCAGCTT
>DOZQ01000111.1:0-13979 GCA_003517915.1 Oscillospiraceae bacterium
CGTCTGCCGGGATGGCATGGCCAGGAGGCATGAAAAATGGATGACAGCGATCTCAGAAATATATTTTCGGCATGGATGGAAAAGGTGGTCAGGCACGCGAAGATTGATTACATACAGGCGCTAAGAGTGCAAGCGAAAAAGAAATCCGTTCCCTATCCCACGGATATGCCTGAAGCCGCTTATGAACAGGATTTTCGGCTGGTTTCTTCTGATGAGTTTGATTTCGAAGAGGAACGCTTGGCTCAGAGCTTCGCTCAGCTCCCGTTGCTGCGGCGTCAGGTGCTTACCATGATATTTGTAGAGGAGCTGTCCGCTGATGAAATCGCAGTACGGCTGAACTGCTCGCGAGATTATGTTTATATCGCCAAACTGCGGGCACTTAAAAGACTTCGTTTTTTACTGGAGGAGGATGATCGTTGTGAAAAGCAGACCTTTCTCTGATATTCTGCGCCTTGCACAAAGCGGCGATAGGCAGGCACAGAATGAAATCTTACTGCAATACATGGACTTGATTAACCGCAACTGCTTTATTGACGGCGCCTTTGATGAAGATTGCCGCCAGTACATTATGCTTAGAATCGTAAAACAACTGCCCAGATTTAAAGGTGAAAAGAAAATTTTATAAAAGTGTAAGATATGCGGATATCCCTTACGCCTTTATTATATGAAGACATCCCGCATGTACCTTGATAAATAGCCGTCAGTCGGCTCATAGCTCTCCCCGGAGGTTATACAGGTTTTACAGATAGTGCGCCAAAACTCGGAGTCCTCAAAAAGTCCAATCGGCTTTTTGAGGGGAGGAGGAGCAGCGAAGTGAATGAGTTTTGCCGGTAAACGGCAAAACGAATGATACGGAGCTTGTGACGACGAGAGCGCGCCCGTGAATTAAACAGCGCACAGCGCGGCCTGCAAATACGCGGCGACAACAAGGCGCAGGAAATGGGCCGGTGTGGGAGCGTTGAAAACAACAAAATTTGATTTTAAAATATAGCGCCCGGCATCATAATATGCTACAATAAATACATATCTGCTAACCAATAAAAGTAAAGAAAGGGAGTGTAGTGAGTAGCACATCTACCGGTTGCCGGGCCGTGAAAGGAGACATATCATATGGATAATGTCAATGAATTTTGCGGCGGATCTGCACAGGGTACGTACACTGCTGAGCAGATAGCAAAAATCCTTGGTGTGAGCATTCGCAAGGCATATAACCTATGCGAATCAACAACAGATTTTAAAGTAATGCGTCTTGGGAAGCGCTGTCTCCGTATCCACAAGGAATCGTTTGACAGGTGGTTTAATGCGCAGGGCGGCACTTCCTGAAAGCACACCAAAGAAGGGATAGTGCTATTATGGCAACATATACAGTCAGGGGGATGTCCCAAAATATCATTTACTGGTATAACACCCCCAAAGGGAAAAAACAACTGTGGGAAACATATACAACAGAGCTGGAGGCTATCAAGCGGAAAGCATTTATTGATTTTCTTCAAAAGAACAAGAAAGCTGAGGAATTAACACAAGCGGCTACCGCGTATAAGGAAAAACGCGCGGCTGAAAAAGCGGCATCGGAAGCGAAGAACACATCTGATATCCCAGAGGAAACAGCCCTTTCAGCAGCAGAGGACAATACGGGAAAAACCTATCGGGAATTTTCCGAAAAGTGGCTCCCTTTTCACGCGAGGAAACGGCGATTCTCCCCAAACACATACGACAGCTATTTGAATAATCTTAAAAATCATATTCTTCCGTATTTTGGTGACAGGGTGATGAGCACGATCTGCTCGGAGGATGTCGACAATTTTGTGGATTATCTCACACAGAAACCGTGCCGTGGAAGCAAGGGATATAACAAAATGCCGGAGCAAGTTCCTACGCTTTCTTCTGGAACGGTAAAAAAGTGCTATAATATCCTGACGTCCGGATTTTCTGTTGCTAAACAATGGCGGTACATAAGAGAGGTTCCAAAAACAGCTGCCCCTTTAGAAAAGTGGAAGAAGCGCAAAGCGTGGGATTCTGCCAGAGTGGCCTCAGCGTTGTCTGAAATGAAAGACAATGATCTTCTCCATTTAGCGGTTCATATTGCATTTGTGTGCTCCCTTCGAGCGGGAGAAACAGCGGGGATTGATACAGGGACACTTAATTTCCACGATAGGAGTCTTTGGATCACACAGGAGCTTCAGCGGGTATCAGACGAATCCTTGAAGACACTGCCTAAAAATGAAATCATCCGCATTTTCCCAAAACAGAATCCGACATCTCAAAGTGCCTTGATTCTGAAAGGCCCAAAAACGGAAGGCAGTCACCGAAAGCAATACCTAACCACACCGCTGTTGCAGGAAATCCGGGAGCGATTGGGGCAAATTGACCGCAATAAAGAGTTCTTTGGCGCAGAGTATCAGGATTATGGGCTATTGATTTGCCAGCCAGACGGTCGTCCGCACGATCCAAATACCCTTAATGGATGGTTTCGGGATTGGCAAAGATCTCAGAGGATTGAGGACCAGATCGAATTTCAAGGGCTCCGGAAGTCAGGACAGATGTACAAGGTGCGTTTGACAAAAAACAATTATCAGCTTGTAGCAGAGAACAGCGGTCAGTCTCCAGAAGTGCTCATGAGCAACTATAACGAAGCGCTGGATTCGGAGAAACGCACTTTAGCTCTGCTGGTGGAAACGAGCTTTTATCCGCAAGAAGCTGTTGACAGCGCGCCGAAAGCAGACGAAAACATGGCAGCTGTACTGCAGGCTGTTCGAACGAATCCCGAGTTTGCGGGGCAGCTTTTGCAGGTACTGCTTTCACAGGCAGCTAACGTAACCTGATGCAAAGATTTTGAAATGTTAGCTGACTTGTTAGCTGGAAAAATTCGCGGGCAATAATTATGCAAAGATGCACCCTTTATACTCGCTTCGTAACCAGAAGAAAAAACCAAAAAAATAGAATGCGATCTCTCAGCCGCATAAGCCGAAAAGCCGCATTCCACAAGACTTTTTTGGAGCTTCCAACCAGATTCGAACTGGTGACCTCGTCCTTACCAAGGACGCGCTCTGCCGTCTGAGCTATGGAAGCATATTACAATTTATTCATTTTTTATTCGGCAGACCTCATCCTTACCAAGGATGCGCTCTGCCGCCTGAGCCATAGAAGCAAACTTTAAGAAGACACTAACATATTATAAGTTAAGTGCAAAGGTTTTGTCAATATAAAATTTTACAAAAAATCTGCCCGGCTCCATGGGGAGCCGGGCAACTGCTATATTTACGATTCTGCCGTAGTGAGACTGCCGGAATCAAACACGAATTTGTCATCTTTTACGTCACAGCGAACCGGTCTGTTCGCACCTATTTTCCCCGCAAGCATGGCCTCGCTCAGCTTATTTTCAATCTCGGTTTGGATCTTTCTGCGCAGCGGCCGGGCTCCGTATACCGGGTCAAAGCCCTCCCCGGCGATTTTGTTCACCGCAGCGTCGGTAAAACTTATGTCAATCTCCATCTCTTTTACCCGGTCGGAAAGTGTCGTGAGCATTCGCATTGCAATTTCCCTTATGTTCCCTTTGCTCAGCTTCTCAAACACAATGATATCGTCCACCCTGTTGAGAAATTCCGGCCTGAATTCCCTCTTGAGCTCCGCCATGACATTGTCTTTAATGGATTTGTCGTCGTCTTCGGAATCGGAGACGCCGAAGCCTAAGCTTCGCTTTTCGGTGATCATCCGCGCGCCGACATTTGAGGTCATAATGATGACGGTATTTTTAAAATCCACACTGCGACCCTGGGAATCGGTCAGCCTGCCGTCCTCAAGAATTTGCAGCAGAATATTGAAAACGTCGGGATGCGCCTTTTCTATCTCGTCCAAAAGTAAAACCGAATAAGGCCTGCGCCTGACTTTTTCGGTGAGCTGGCCGCCCTCGTCATAGCCCACATAGCCCGGAGGAGAACCCACCAGCTTGGAAACCGTGTGCTTTTCCATATATTCCGACATATCCAGCCTTATCATAGCACTGTCGTCACCAAACATCGCTTGCGCAAGCGCCTTGCACAGCTCTGTTTTGCCCACGCCGGTCGGCCCCAAAAAGATAAACGAGCCTATGGGGCGCTTGGGATCCTTTAATCCGACCCGGCCACGCCGTATAGCCATTGAAACCGCCTTTACCGCTTCGTCCTGACCAACCAGTCTTTCGTGCAGAATTTCCTCCATGCGCAGCAGCCGCTTGCTTTCCTCTTCGGTGAGCTGCGTCACGGGCACGCCGGTCCATCCGGAAACGATGCCCGCTATCTCCTCCGGCGTCACTTCTTCGGAAATATGGGCGTTTTTCTTTTCCCATTCCTTCTTTTGCTTTTCGAGCCGTGTTTTAAGCTCCTTTTCACGGTCGCGCAGCCTCGCGGCACCTTCAAAGTCCTGAGAATTGACCGCCTCGGTCTTTTCCGCCTCCAGACGCTTTATCTCTTCCTCCAGCTCTTTTAAGTCCGGCGGCGCGGTGAAAGCCCTGAGACGCACTCTTGAAGCCGCCTCGTCAATAAGATCTATGGCCTTGTCGGGCAAAAACCGGTCGGCTATATATCTGGATGAAAGAGTTACTGCCGCCGTCAGCGCGTCATCGGTGATCTTCACCTTGTGATGAGCCTCATAACGGTCGCGCAGCCCCTTTAAAATCTGAACCGTTTCCTCGGGGGTCGGCTCACCGACCATAACCGACTGGAACCTGCGCTCGAGCGCCGCGTCCTTTTCTATATGCTTGCGGTATTCCTCTAAAGTGGTGGCGCCGATAAGCTGCATCTCACCCTTGGAAAGCGATGGTTTTAGGATATTTGCCGCGTCGGTCGAGCCCTCGGCCGAGCCCGCGCCCACTATAGTATGAAGCTCATCGACAAACAAAATAACGTTGCCGGATTTTTTGACCTCGTCGATAGCCGCCTTTATGCGTTCCTCAAAATCCCCTCGGTATTTAGTACCCGCGACCATGCCGGTCAAATCCAGCGAGATCACGTGCTTGTTTTTCAGCAGTTCGGGAACCTCGTCGTTCGCGATTTTTGCGGCAAGCCCTTCAGCTACAGCGGTTTTGCCCACGCCGGGCTCACCGATGAGACAGGGATTGTTTTTGGTGCGCCGGGTAAGTATCTGGATTACGCGTTCTATTTCCTGAGAGCGCCCTATTACCGGGTCAAGCTTGCCTGCCTTAGACTCAGCGGTCAAATCCCGCCCGAACTGCTCAAGGGTGGGGGTTTTGGTCTTTTTGCCGCCGCTTTGCTTGGCGGACGCGGCTTTAGGGGAGGACTCGTTCGACGCCATGCCGATTGCCGAGAGAATTTCATTGATCAAAGCGCCTGAGTTTACACCCATCTCGCCCAAAAATTTTACCGCGTAATTGTCCGCTTCTTCGAGAATGCCCAAAAGCAAATGCTCGGTTCCCACATACTGAGTCCCCATGCCGCGCGCACCCGCTATTGCCATTTCAATTATGCGTTTGCCACGCGGGGTTATCTCGTCGGGAGAAAGCTGTGTGCGCCCCCCCTCGCCGACCGTATTTTTTAAAATCTCCTCAAATTTTTCCGCCGTTACGCCTTGTGATTCCAGCACGTTTGCGGCAACGCCGCTCTCTTCCTTGATAAGACCGAGCAGCAAGTGCTCGCTGCCTATATAAGTGTGGCCTAGTTGCTCAGCGGATGAAATCGCCAAGTTAAGCGCATGGTTTGCTTTTTCGGTAAAACCGTTAAATTTGTACATCATATTAAACTCCGTTCCGCCGCCTAATGCGGCTGTGTTGATGATTATAGATTACTGTTTAAGTGCCGCCCTTATAAGCTCGGCTCTTTTTATATCACGTTCTTGTGGGTTCAGCGGTTTGTCCGCCTTCATACGCAGCATGCCGGGCTGCGCCTCATGCAACAACACTCCAACCTGTTCGGTAGTGACACCCGGAATGATACCAAGTGCCGCGCCCAGCCGCAGGGTGGAGAGAAGCTTTACGCACTCCTCGCCGGACAGCAGCCTCGCGGATGTCAATATCCCGTAAGAACGCCAGATTTTGTCCAGACTCTTTGCCTCCTGCGAGACATTGGCTCTGAGCGCACGCTCCTGTCCGATTATTTGCCGCGCTATCGACTCGAGATTTTCAGCGGCGTCATTTTCCGAAATGCCCAAGGTCACCTGATTGGAAAACTGATAAAGAGAGCCAAGCGCCTTGCTGCCCTCGCCATAGGTTCCTCTGACCGTCAGGCCAATTTTTGAAACCGCGCCGGCAATCGACTCTAAAGCGCCGTTCGCCTCAAGCAGCGGCAGATGCAGCATCAGCGACGCCCTCATTCCGGTGCCCAGATTGGTTGGGCATTCGGTGAGATATCCCAGCCGGCTGTCAAACGCGTAGTTAAGCGCACTGTCAAGCATACTGTCGACCTTGTCGGCCAAATCTAAAGCCTCGGTAGGCGCAAGCCCGGGTTTTATCACCTGAATGCGGATGTGATCCTCTTCATTTAGCATAATGCTCACCGATTCATCCTTAGTCATTATAAGCGCTTTGCCCGCGCGTTTTTTGGCGAATTGCGGGCTGATAAGATGTCTTTCCACCATTGCTCCCGCCTCGTCCGGAGATAAGCTTTCCATATCGATGTATTCAAATTCGCCGGATACCGCGTCGCCGGCCGAGAAAATCACAGCCTTTACCGCCTCGTTTACCTCTTTTCTCTGCTCCGCGCTCATGCGCGGCGGAAAAGGATATTCCGCAAGGTTCCGCGCCAGCCTTACACGGGTGCTGACGACCACGTCATGATCACTGCCGCTTTGCTCATACCATTTATTCATTTTCCGTCACCCGCTCCTCCAGCCGCTTTATCTCGTCCCGCAAAAGAGCGGCCTGCTCATAATTTTGAGATTCTACCGCCCCGGCCATTTCTTTTTTTAAAGAGGCCAGCTTCTTGTTCTTTTCAGACTGCCACGCCGCATGACGCGGCAGCTTGCCCCTATGTGTCACGCTGCCGTGGATGCGTTCGAGCGAGGGAGCCAGGCGCTCTTCAAATGCCTTATAGCATACGGCGCAGCCGACACGCTTGCTCTTTAAAAAATCCGCAAAGCTCATGCCGCAGTTTTCGCAGCGCGTTTCTTTTTCCACAGCGGCGCCGGGTTTTTCCTCCCCGAAAAGATATGGCCATAAATCGCCCATATCAAATGTAAAATGACTGTATCCCAGCTGTGCGGCGCAGGAAGCGCAAAGATGATGCTCCTCGGAAACCCCCGCCACAGTTTTTTGGATATGTGTAGTGGCCTGATTCTTGCCGCATTTTTCACACAACATAAAAAGTCCTCCTTTGTGAGATTAATCAATCATGCATAAAAGCATTTGTTTGAAGACAGACGCGCGAAGTTCGTCGCGGCTGTCCGGCCGGATATTTCTGTAGGCCTTATCCGAAAGAGCCGCCTCCAAAAGCTGCGCGTCGCGCAGGCTGATAGCACCGCCCCCAAGCAGGTTTGAGATGATAATCCGCGCGGCACCGGTATCCAAATGGTCACCTACCGAATTGATAAGATGCATTAAAGCGGCGTTTTTATTGAGCATAACCCTTGTTATGCGTATATAACCGCCGCCGCCGCGCCGGCTTTCTATCATGTAGCCCTGCTCGGGTGTAAATCTCGACCCCAGAACATAGTTTATCTGACTGGGAGCGCAGCCTATGACCGACGCTAACTCATTGCGCTGTATCTCGGTCATGCCCTCGCCCGAATCCTCCAGCAGTTTTAATATCATATTTGCAATTTGATCACTGATTCGCATAATGGCCGCCTTTCGTTTTTGACTTTCTCTGACCTTCTGTCTATAATTATATAATCTGTGGAGTGATCCGTCAAAGGTCAAATAAAGTCAAATCTGAATTTTGTCGCTGGATTTTTGACTGATATTTCTATTTAGCTTTTGTTTTCTTTGAATTTCTTTTATTTTCGCCGCCGTTTACACGTGTTTGATGCGGAACCGAATGAAAGGTAATGGAAAAAGGATCAAAGAAATGCTCATCACCCATCTCCATATCGGATTTTTTTGGTTTTTCAGGCTTTTTCTTATTCACGTCAGGCCACCCTTTATCATTTATTAGTATTATTGGTACTATTGTACACAGCCGTATGTGAAGTATACGCTCGGGATTTAAAAAATCAGATATCTCAGACATGTTACATGATTCTTAAAAATAATACAAAAATAAATTTATCAGATAAAGAAGATAAATCCAAGCCCGTTTTGTAACCAATAGGCTTATCTCACCATAATATGTTGTTGAAGGCATGAAAGGAGGAAACGCTCTATGGGTAATTTGTTTGGTGGCGGTAATTGCTGCTGGATTATCATCCTGATATTGATCATGAGCTGCTGCTGTGGCGACAACAGTGGCTGTGGAAGCAATCGCGACTGCGGATGCTGCTAGTTTCTTCTGGCAATAAAGTATGTCAGGTGCGGTGTGCATATCCATTACATTTAATTCCGCACAACCCCGGGGCTATTACATAAAAATAGTCCAAAAGAGCCGAAGGCGCCAACATGGCATCTACGGCTCTTTTTTACTTTACGGCTCTTTTACGCTGTTGCTATTTTATTGACCGATTTTACCGGGATTTTGTGCTTAACCGGCTTTTTATTGGGGTTCTTCTCAATCAGCGGCGGTTCTTTATCCACAACGCAGGCCTGCGTTACGGTAACTTTTTCCACCGTATGGTCACTGGGAACCTCAAACATCGGCTGAGTCAAATACTGCTCAATTATCGAGCGAAGCCCGCGCGCGCCGGTTTTTTGATCAATCGCCTGCTTGGCTATGGCTTCAAGCGCCGCAGGTTCAAACTCCAGCGAAACTCCGTCCATGTCAAACAGGGCCTGATACTGCTTTATCACCGCGTTTTTTGGTTCTACCATAATACGCACCATCGACTCGGCGTCCAGCCCCCTGAGCGCGGTGATAACCGGCAGACGCCCCGCAAGCTCGGGTATAAGCCCGTATTTGATAAGATCCTGATGGTTTACATTCTGCACCAACAGCTCCGAAATATCCTCGGGACGGCTCTTGAGAGTCGCGTCAAATCCGACTCCATGGTTGCCGAGACGCCGTTCTATGATCTTTTCCATTCCGTCAAACGCGCCCGCGCAGATAAACAGAATATTTGAGGTGTCTATTTGGATAAACTCCTGCTGGGGATGCTTGCGCCCGCCCTGCGGCGGTACGTTGGAAACAGTCCCCTCAAGAATTTTAAGCAGCGCCTGCTGAACACCCTCGCCGCTCACATCCCTTGTAATTGAGGGATTCTCGCTCTTGCGGGCGATTTTATCAATCTCGTCGACATATATAATGCCGGACTCGGCGCGCGACACGTCATAATCGGCCGCCTGAATGAGCCTGAGCAGAATATTCTCCACATCCTCGCCCACATAACCCGCCTCGGTTAAAGTGGTGGCGTCGGTTATCGCGAACGGAACATCCAGAATCCCCGCTAAAGTCTGCGCAAGCAGCGTCTTGCCTACGCCGGTCGGCCCAAGCAGCAAAATATTGCTCTTGCTCAGCTGCACGCTGCTTTTGGGCTCCATGAAAATACGTTTATAATGATTGTAAACCGCGACCGACAGGGCTATTTTAGCCTCGTCCTGCCCGATTACATATTCGTCGAGATAGTTTTTAAGCTCCTGCGGCTTTGGCAGATTTTTGTTTGTGTCCTGTTTATCCCCGCGCCGACGCGACAAAGCACGGTTATCCTCAATAATGCTTTGACAGATTTCTACGCACTCATTGCAGATAAACACGCCCGGCCCCGCGACAAGCCGCCGAACCTCATCCTGTGTTTTGCCGCAGAACGAACAGCTTACCATTCTGTCCTTCCTATCATCGTTAGCCACAATATCACCCTATCGCTTCATAATCACTTTATCTATCAAGCCGTATTCCACAGCCTCCTGCGCGGTCATGAAGTTGTCCCTGTCGGTATCCCTCTCGATAACCTCAATCGGCTGCCCAGTGTTTTCGGCATAAATACGGTTCAGGTTTTTGCGGGTTTTCGCCATATGATCCGCGTGTATAAGAATATCGCTTGCCTGACCCTCCATATGCCCCAACGGCTGATGTATAAGTATCTCGGCGTTCGGCAGCGCAGAGCGTTTACCCTTGGCTCCGGCCGACAGCAAAAATGATCCCATGCTCGCCGCAAGTCCCATGCATATGGTGCATACGTCACATTTTATAAACTGCATAGTGTCGTAAATCGCCAGCCCCGCCGTAACAGAGCCGCCCGGGCTGTTGATATAAAGACTGATATCCTTGTTTGTGTCCTGACTTTCCAGATGCAAAAGCTGCGCGATAATCAAAGACGCGGAGACATCGTTCACCTGGTCGGACAGGATGATGATACGGTCGTTCAGCAGCCTTGAGAAAATATCGTAAGAACGCTCTCCCCGGCTGGTCTGCTCGATGACATATGGTACTAAATTGCTCATAACTGCCTCTCTTTCCAGTGCTTTAAAGCTATATGCCGCACTTTAATAAATTATACTCATCTATACCCGCCGCCGTTAAAAAGCATTCTTTTTTTGAAGTAAAACGAGTATAGTATTTGCACTAATGCGCGATTTTAATCATCCGGATTGATATTTGTGTCAGCGGACTGCCCCTCAGGCTGCTCCGCCTCGACCACCTCGGTGATCACCGCGTTTTCTTTTACAAAATCAAGCGCCTTTTGTGTGCTAAGGTCAAGCACCACATCTTTGCGCGGCACAGCTATACGGATTTTTTCCACCTCAACCTTGTAGCTGTCCGCCAGACGTTTTTCCTCAGTCTCAATTTCCTCGTCGGTCGGACTCAGCCCTTCAAGCTCGGCAATTTTTTCCAAAGCCAGCCGGATTTTGACCTGACGCTCAGCCTGCGGTCTGAACTGATCCTTAATTGCTTCCTCTTCACCGCCCATATATTTTATATAGGTTTCTAGGTTCATTCCCTGCGAGCGCAGACGTAAATCAAAATCACGCAGGTTTTCTTTCAGGCGCTGTTCAAACATCGCCTCGGGTATCTCGGCCTCCACAAGCTCCGAAAGCTGGTCGAGAAGCGCGGTTTCAACCCCGCCGTCCGCTTTTTCGGTTCTGCTTTCAAGGATTTTGGCCTTTTGGTCGGCGCGAAGCTCATCCAGCGTATCAAATTCGCTTACATCCTTCACGAATTCGTCGTCGGCTTCCGGCATTTCTTTTTCCTTTATTTCATGCAGCGTCACCTTGAACACCGCTTCTTTGCCTTTAAGCTCTTCGGCGTGATACTCCTCAGGGAAACTTACATTTACCTCAAATTCATCGCCGGAGCTGTGTCCCTCGACCTGTTTTTCAAAGCCGGGGATAAACTGGTTCGAGCCCAGCGTCAGGGAGTAAGACTCCCCTTTGCCACCCTCAAACGCCTCGCCGTCTATAAATCCCTCAAAATCAATAACCGCGATATCGCCGTCTTTTGCGGCGCGGTCTTCCACCGTCACCGTGCGGGAATTGCGCTCCCTCAAGCGGTTTATTTCATCGTCTACATCCGCCTCGGTCACTTCCAGCCGGGGACGCTCTGCCTTGAGTCCCTTGTAATCCTTAATCGAAACCTCGGGCTTTACGGTAATTTGCACCTTTATCTCCGCCCCGTCCTTGCCGGCCGAAACCACGTCGACGTCCACGCTGTCCTCGATCATTTCGAGTCCCGCCTCGTCGACGGCACTTTGAAGCGCGTCAGGATACAAACTCTCGAGCGCATCGTCATAAAAGATTTTTTCACCGTATAATTTTTCTACGATGCTTTGGGGTGCTTTTCCCTTGCGAAAACCGGGTACATTCATTTTTTTCACGTTTTTGCGATATGCCTGCTGGCAGGCTTTCAAAAACGTATCCGCGTCAATGATAATTTCAAGCTCATACCGATTGACGTCTACCTTGTTTGCAGATTTAAGGCTCATATGGCCAACCTCCCGTGATCAATAATCCGGCTCTTCACCGGCAAAATCAATTTTTTGATTATCCTATTAATGATATCATAATCGCACTGAAAACTCCAGTAAAATTTTATGAATCATTCGACATATTCCTCTTTCGGCCCCAAAGGAGTTTCGTTTTTTTCGGTCTTTTCCACATCGACCGAATAATCCTCACGCGGGCGGCGCTTACGCGCCATAATTATATAACAGCCGTCCTCCACCGCATAGGTGCAGGACGAAAGGGTTATTATGCGGTCACCGGGCTTTACATACACATTCAAAGGCAGGGACAACAAAAAGAGAAGCTGCCCTTTTGGCTACTTCTCTTCTTGATAATTCCGCAAAAAACAGCGGCGCAACAAACACCGTGCAAGCCTGATTATCTCGGCGGAGCTTATTCCTCAGGTTTTTCCTCGGGCTGTTCAGCGCTTATACTCTCATCGTCTGAAAAATCAAACTCCAGCTCGGTGCCGCAGTTGGGGCAGTCAATGCTGCCGTCTTCAATCATTTCCTCATCCAAATAAATGGTATCGCCGCAGGATGGGCATTCCACCTCATAAAAATCCTCGTCATCGGCGGATGAGAAATGATAGTCGTCGTCATCCTCGCCGTCATAGACCTCTTCTTCAAGATTTGCGAGGTCTTCGTCCACCGCATCGATCTGGTCGCTCAGCTCTTCTAGGGAATCATTCACCTCGCCGACCGCGAATGCGACTTCATCCAGCACATCGACAATCGACCTTAAGATTTTATCCTGCTTGTTGTTTTCGTCCAGACCAAGCCCATCGCAAAGACCTCTCAAATAAGATACCTTTTCAGCAATATTCATACTTCGTCTCCATTCCGCCGGCCATTCGCCGCGCTGATAATCTATATATTTTTAATGGTTTACCGTATGGATTACGCCCGTTCCATATATTCGCCCGTGCGGGTGTCAACACGGATTCTTTCGCCTTCGTTTATAAACAGCGGCACGCGTACCTCCGCGCCGGTTTCAAGCTCGGCCGGCTTGGTCACGTTGGTGGCCGTGTCACCGCGTACGCCCGGCTCAGTTTTGGTAACGGTGAGTTCGACAAAATTGGGCGGCTCAACTCCGAACACCTTGCCCTTGTAGGAAAGTACCCTGCACATCATGTTTTCCTTTACAAATTTAAAATTGTCGGTCAGTTCAGAGCGGTTGATGGGAATCAGCTCGTAGGTCTCCTGATCCATGAAATAATAAAGATCTCCGTCGCTGTAAGAGTATTCCATTTCCTTGCGCTCAATAAACGCCGACGGATATTTATCGGTCGGATTGAAGGTTTTTTCAATTACCGACCCCTGAATTACATTTCTAAGCCTTGTGCGAACAAACGCGGCACCCTTTCCCGGCTTCACGTGCTGAAACTCAATAATCTGAAACACGTTTCCGTCCATTTCAAAGGTTACGCCGTTGCGAAAATCTCCTGCTGATATCATGCAAATTTCCTCCCGTTGTTTGTGTCTGAAAACAAAATGCTTCACCTTTCGTAAAACACTAAATAAGAATCCGCGATAATCTACATTTTAGTTTAAAGCATGAATGCCTATTTTTCAAGCATTATTTCTTTTACTCTTGACATTTTGAATTTTGCGCCATATAATATTACTAGTTTAGTAAATTAGTAATATTATAAATTCGTATTGAAAGGATATCACAATTATGGAATTAAAAATTCCCACCGAACTCAAACACAAGCCGGTAATAGTCGCGGAAAATTATGAAAACATCGACGGATGCTCCGCCCACAATTCGGACGCCAAGGGCCTGTCACTCGGGCTTGCCCAGTGGAACGACCGCGGAAAGGTGGAGGTTTCGGCAAAGGTATGGCGCCACACCGGCAGCAAATGGTCCCGCCAGTCTGAGGAGCTGCCTCTTCACCGTGTCATTGACCTTGCTATTATGATATGCAAGGCAAAGGAATATTTCAGCTCCGCCTATCGTATTCCAGGTTTTTATGACGCCGAAAATCCCGTTATCGACCGCGTAGGCCTGCAGGGCGACGCCA
>DOZQ01000111.1:14014-14217 GCA_003517915.1 Oscillospiraceae bacterium
TGACGACGAGCTTTTGGCCGAACGTCTGCACTATCTGTCAAATTTGCTCACTGAGGCCGGATACGGCCATGGAAGAAAGCTATAATGGGCGTTGTCTTTATATTCCTGCGGTGGTATAATAGCCTTTACTAGGGTTTGTTCAGATAAAGGCTCTAAAACAAATAAGTAAAACGGGTGAATAAAATGAATATTGTCGTTGTGGG
>DOZQ01000053.1 GCA_003517915.1 Oscillospiraceae bacterium
CCGAAATCCGGCCTTTCAAGCCGGATTTTTTTGGGCGCTTATACTCTTCTCCGCCCACCGAAAATCCGAAGCTCTCGGCCGGGCGCAGCGCATGCCCCAAAGCCCTGCGGGAATGGTCGATGTGGTTCCTGAAAAACTGCATAAATTTGGGGCAGGAATTCAAGACACACAGGCCGTAGCCGTAATACGACGGGCTGACCTCAAACCAGAGTCCGGGAACCGGCATGCCGCCAAGCCTGCGCAGCATAAACCAGACCTTGTCGCGGTAAAGCGGCCGGTCTTTTGCGCCGCGCGCGTCGCTTTTTATTTTTGATATGCTCCCATCGGGATTTAAATGCATATGCCTGTCGAGCCTTGACATCATCGGCGTAATATCCCTAACAAGGGCGCTCATCGGCTCACTCACCAATATCTTGAGCCTGCCTTTGTTTTCGTCATAAAACGCCTTGCTTTCTTTCAGCCGGTTTTCCGCAAGCAACCACAACCCTTCCGGTTCTATTCCGTTAAAATTAAGCATAAGCATTTCCCCCGGCAGAATAATTATTATATGTATTACTCCGGCACTTAAGTAAGTGCTGATTAATCGTGGTGGATGCAGTGCCAAGGAGATTTTTCGTCAGATGATGCAAAAATCGCAGGCAATACTTTGTGTATTAACGAGGATTTTTGGGAAATATGGCGAAAAAGCTATTGGCGCTGTGCCTCCCGGCGATTAAATCAGTGCTTACTTAAAAGTCGGAAATTTGCTGGAGCAATATTTGACCATGTGGGCGCTCCGCTCCCACGGCCATTATATTTTATCGCATGACCGATATGCGCTCACATGCGCAATATTACCCATGCATTAAAGTGCCGGAATAATAACAAAGCACTCCCCGCCACAAAGAGAATGCTCCGAAACAGCCGATTTAACGATAAACAATAAAATTATATTGACATTTGATTAATCATGTATTATTATTGCTTTAAATAAAAGTCCTATGGGCAGGATAGGTGTGAAAATGAAAATCCTTGATAAAAACGGCATATCGGGTATTCTTGAGATATTTGTCGTGTTCTTTAGTATTATAGCCATACTATTATTGTTTACCCTTCCGTTTGTAGTGTCCCTTATTTTAGGCTATTACGGCAGAGTAAGCAGCTATAACTTTGATTATTATTATCTCATGCTTATACTTTTATATATTTCGGATATTGTCTGCCTTTGTGTCATGTATAATTGCAAAAAGCTTTTATCCAACATAAACAAAAGCAACCCATTTATTATGGACAACGCGCGCAGGGTTCGCAATATAAGCTGGTGCTCCGGTGTACTGGCCGTTACCTATGTTGTAGCCATACCCTTTGCCCGCTCGTTTTTCGTGTTTGTCCTGGCTTTTGTCTTTACCATAATGGCCCTGTTTTTGGCCGTGTGCTATGAGCTTTTCAGACATGCCGTCAGGTTTAAGGAAGAAAACGAGCTGACAATATGACCGACTGCGCAGGGGTCTTTGCTTCGCGCTCCGGCAATGAGGGATTAACTCAGCATTCATACTCACATTTCCGCCTATTTTAAGAAATATTCTTATACTAATCTGCGATTAGTATTTACCATATCATATCCCGAAAGGAATTTTATAAGTGCCGATTATTGTGAATCTGGATGTTATGATGGCCAAAAGAAAAATAAGCCTTTCTCAGCTTGCTGGCAAGGTCGGCATCACCTTGCCCAATTTATCCATACTTAAAAATTCCAAGGCCAAGGCCGTGCGCTTTTCCACCCTCGACGCCATATGCAAGGCGCTTGACTGCCAGCCCGGAGATATTTTAGAATATGTCAGCGAGTCCGACGGATATATCACTTACTGAGGTATAATATTAATTCGCGTTTAAAACTTTGATCTATATTTTTACCGCGAATCAGTATAAAATATAGTTAGTCAACTATAAAATATAAACTGGGATGTGAACAATTTGAATGACAAAGCAAGGGAAACTATTATAAACAGCATGAGGCCGTTCATGGAAGAGTGCGGGTTTGAAGAAAAGGACGGTTTTTATTCAAACGGCAAAAAGTCGTTTTCGATTGATTATGACAGCGCCAAAAAACAGTTTGTGTTAATGGTCGCGGACATAAATCTCGACGAACCCGGCAGCTATGCTCCTCAGTCGGCATGGCTGTTCGACGAAAATCACGATGAAAAGGACGCCGAGCTGATAGGCCGGGATTTCACCGACACCCTGCGTGAAACCCTTGGGATGAAGGTGGCTTTCTCGAGCACTCGCGATATCTCGCTGCCAAACAAGGCGGCGCCCGGCTCGGTGCCCGGCATTGAGGCTTTTACGCAGAAATTTTTGACCATTTATCCGCAATATAAAGAGACCTATAAAAATGAGATAGCGCTGCACGGCGAATTTTTATACGACCGGTTCTTTTCCTCCTACGCGGTGCCGATGCTGAGGGATTTTCTGCGGCAGGACAATAAAAAAGCGCTCAAAAAGATGTTTGACATGTTTGAAGAGTACTACAGCGAGGGAGATCGGGTCGTAACAAGCACAATTTCATTTTCGATTTTAAGCGAGGCTTTTGGTATGGACGAAGAGCTCTGGAGCTCCGCCGAAAAATATATGGAGGGCACGCCGCTGCTGAAGTCAAACGCACGTAATATTAAAAGCTTTTTGCAGACCAACCAAAAATATGACCGCATTAAATTCTGGAAAAAGTCCAACCGTAAGGAAGCGTAACCCTAAAAACCCGATATAAACCGTATTGCTTATATTTCATCCTGAAATATAAGCTGGAGAAAAGAGGTTAACGATGAACGAGAAAAATGATACGGGCAGACTTTCAAACACAGAAAATCCCCGGCACGAGAATTTTCATCCGCCTGTAACCGCCGCCTCCGACACTTCCTCTTTTGGAAATGAGCCTCCGGTTCAGGCTTCTCCGGATATTCCCGAAGATATGCCCCCGGCAGGCTTTCAGGTACAGACCTCTCCCGGCAAATATCCGGCTTTTACCGCCGCAGCACCTGCCAGTCCTGAGGAGGTTCCTTCTTCCTCCGGCGTCCCCGCCGACATTCCCCCGTCGGGCTTTCAGATAAACGCCGCACCCGCAGTATCCCAGCCCACGTCTCCGCCTAGGGAATATGCTCCCCCGCAAAGCGACCCGGTGAGCCAGAGGGCTTTCTCCAGTACGCCTTACCCGCCTCCTTATCCTCCGTCGCCCTACGCCCCTCCGCCTTACCTTTCTCCGCCATACAACCCGCCTCAGGGCGGACATACGACGCCGTACGGAGCGCCTCCTCAGTATTCTCCTGTTCGCAATACCTATTTAAGAAAAGATCACGCCGGAATTTTGGCCGAGGCCAAAAAGCCCTCAGGCTTCGCGGCCGTGCTGCTTTGCTACTTCTTTTCGGTGCTGTTCTCTGAAATGATTTTCAGGGGCGGCTTGGGTATCTCGGTGCCGGTGTTAACGCTGCTCTTTTACGCGCTTTTCGCATCCATGATGCGCCGAAAACCCGAACCTCCGCCGCTTTCCGCTTCTCTTTTGCTTATTCCCATAGGACTTATCGCCCTTTCGTTTATGCTAATAGACTCGCCATTTGTAAAATTTATAAACGTTCTTATGCTCATGGCGCTCATACCTGTGCAGTTGACAAAAATGTCCGGCAGCTCGCCGGCCGGGGTATTTTCTCCCGCAATGTTTTTGGATGCGATATACTGCGTAATTGGCAGACCGTTTTACTTTCTTGATACCCCGTTCAGCGCCCTGTCGGGAGGCTTTGGCAAAAAATCCGGTAAAAGCGGCAAGACCGGCAAGATATTGCTGGGGCTTTTGATTGCTCTGCCAGTCGTAATCATATTTATCGCGCTGTTTGTGGGTGCCGACGACGTTTTCCGCTATGTTCTTGATTTTATAATCAGGAATCTTAAAATCAGCCTCTCGGGTCTGTTTATAGATTTACTGGTGGGAGTTTTGCTGGCTATTTATTTTTCTGCCCTGCTTATCACCTTCGCGGGTTCGTCCCAGCGGGCAAAACGCGAAATAAAACAAAGAAAAGGCATTGACAACACGGTCGTCTCGGCTTTTTTAGCTACCGTATGTACGGTGCATATCGCGTTTGTCGCTGTTCAGTTCGCCTATCTTTTCGGCGCGAGAGACTCGCTTCCCGGCGGAATCAGCTACGCAAATGACGCCAGGCGAGGATTTTTCGAGCTGCTGGCCGCGCTCGCTATATCCACGCTGATAGCGATTCTTGTCACCGTCTTTGCCCGAAAAAACGAAGCGGGCAAGCTCACAAAGCCTACTTCCTTCTTCTTGACAATTATGATCTTATGCAATTATGTTATTTTCATCTCAGCCTTTTATCGCATGAGCCTTTATGTCGGCAGGTACGGCCTGACCGTGCTGCGCGTTTCGGTGCTTTGGTTTATGGCGCTTTTGGCGGCCGCGCTGCTGGGCATAATCATCAAGGCCTGGCTGCCCGGATTTAAAGCCCTGCGGTTTGCCTCGGTGTGCATAATTGTAATGGTCATAGGGCTTAACGCGGTCAATCTTAATGGATTAATCGCGAAATACAATGTCGACCGATATATAGCAAGCGGCTACGAATGGGATCTGGACGTCCCATATTTGTCCCGTTTAGGTCATTCCGCAAGCTCTCAGACCGCCCGTCTTATAGAGCTTGACACCCCTGTGAAATCGGAAGCCGCGTTTGCCCTTCGCTATCAAGCGCAAAGCCTTGCTAAAAAAAGCTGGCGCGATTTCGCGCTGGTGGATTTAAGCGCCCGCTCGGTTTACCGGCAGTACGGTATATCCTCCACCCCTGACGGGAACATCTATGACGATGAAGGCTATGATATAAACGGTTTGGACAAAAGCGGATATGACCGCGATGGCTACGACCGATACGGCTATGACCGTTACGGTTACGACCGTGAAGGCTACGACTATAGCGGCTTTGATAAAAACGGCTACGACCGTGACGGCTATGACCACTATGGCTACGACCGTGACGGTTACGACCGCTACGGCAATTACGACGAATATTACGAAGATAATTACGGATATGAAACCTATTGACCGTATTATCGCATTATCGCGAAAAGAGTCGCCTATGAGCAAGATACAAAGGAAAGGCAGAAGAATTAAGATTCTTCTGCCTTTCAACATCTGCTAATGCTTATTAATAGTTGTATTCTTTATACTTCTCAAACTCAACCGGGATTTCAGTTACTCCAACTGCCTTAAACAACATATCACCGGCTGGCATAAGTCCTTCATCACTTTCCAAAATCCATTCATCCCAGGAGTAATCTTTTACTGCGAAAATTGATGAAGAAGAATCTCCGCCACGGATGCCAATTTTTTCTCCACGCATTGACTTTTCTCCAATAATTCCAAATGGACGATAAATTATACCGTCACGGGTAAGCTCAACGCACCCCAATTCATTGTTATCACTGGCAATGAACTGTAAAGCAGGTTTTGCGGGTTCTTGTTTGCAAGCAGATAACATAAATAAAAATGAAAAAATGCATATAACCGCAATAATCTTTTTCATAAAATCCCTCCATGGTAATTTTTCAAATTTGATCAGATAGCTCATGGCATGCCCTCCGATAGAAAGTATAAATAATATTCTTACGCTAATTATAACATATTCTTATATAGCCAAACCACTTGAAAACAAAGAATTTGATTTCTTTTCAGCTGGCGCTATATTTTTTGGGTTTTAGTAGATACCTTTAATTTTGTGGCCGAGTACACAATCACGATGCTTGTGAGGCTGATATATTTTAAATTATTACTTTACAGAATTCGCCTTAAAAATTGATTTTTCTCTATTGGATTCATCGGATTCCAAAAAAATTTTGGAATCCAAACTGTGCCCCAAAAAATAGAGCAGTTTTATATTTTCTTCCGTGTCAAGATTATTCCAACGATTGCCCCTATAAAGATAATAGGAGCTAACCTGACAAACAGCCATTCAAACACGTGAAAAGCCGCTCCGAAAACGGCAGTTTCAGGGTCATTATAATTCCAGCCTAAGTAAGGACTATTTAATGCTATTAAGACCGCAAAAACTGTTACAATGACCGCACATAGCGAGATAAAAAGCCAATGAAGTATTTTTCTTCTCATGGTCTTCCTTTGCGCAAGTTGCAAATTTATAACCTCCAGTTTTTCGGAAATTGCTTTTAAGTCATCAGCGTCCGACAGGGTAATAGTTTCCCCAAGCAAAGTGCTTACAGGTGTTTCAAGCACTTCCGATATGGAAACTAACATCTCAGAATCGGGGACTGACAATCCTTGCTCCCATTTAGAGATTGTTTGTCGCACTACATTCAGCTTGATAGCAAGTTCTTCTTGCGAAAGTCCTTTTGATTTTCTGATTGTTTTAATGTTTTCGTTTAACATTAGTGATAACATCCTTTCTTGCGGTTGTTATCACTATTATATGAGGAACAGCCCGTTGCTAC
>DOZQ01000093.1:0-11730 GCA_003517915.1 Oscillospiraceae bacterium
AAGCAGGTCTGGACGGCGTGAGAGAAATCTCCCTGTTCATTACCGAACCGCCGTGTACGGGACCGTACGCACGGTGGTGTGAGAGGACGGGGGTTAGTCACCCCCTCCTACTCGATTTATGTATAACTTTTATAATATTCGGATGTTGCCGTTGATACTCGTCGCACATGGACGGGCAATTATCTGGCGAGCCATCATTTATAAGAATGATTTCGATATCTTTGTAGGTTTGATTTATTAAACTACAAACGCACTTATTCAAGAATCTTTCTACGTTATAAATCGGTACTATAATGGATACTTTTGGCATAACACTACCATCCTTCACACTAAAACCTTTTCCGCTATAACCAGCGCACTTTCCACCACTTTATCCATGTCATAATATTTGAACTCTCCCAACCGACCGCCAAAAATAACATTCGTCTCTGCTCTGGCAAGCGCCGCGTATTTTTTGTACAACGCTTGATTCCGCTCATCATTCACAGGGTAAAAAGGCTCGTCTCCCTTTTTCCATTCGGCGGGGTATTCCCTTGAAATAACCGTTTTGGATTGTGTGCCGGGTTCAAAATGCTTATGTTCAATTATGCGGGTATAGGGTGTTTCCCGGTCTGTGTAATTTATGACCGCGTTGCCTTGATAATTTGTACAGTTCAATGTTTGGGTTTCCAGCCTGATACTCCTGTATTCCAGCTCGCCAAACCGATACTCAAAATACGCGTCAATTGGCCCTGTATAGATTACCTTTTCCGCTATAGAATCAAAGCGTTCTTTATCCATGAGATAGTCAGTGTTCAACATAAATTGAACGCCGCTTAACAGCTTTTTGATTATATGAGTATACCCGCCAACGGGTATTCCCTGATATGGGTCGTTAAAATAATTATTGTCATAGGTGAATCTCACCGGCAGGCGCTTTATGATAAATGCGGGAAGCACTTTGCATGGGCGGCCCCATTGCTTCTCGGTATACCCTTTTATTAGCTTTTCGTATATATCCGTGCCAACAAGATTGATTGCCTGTTCCTCTAGGTTTTTCGGAGTATCTGTCTTGTGGGATTCCCTTTGTTCCTCAATTTTTCGCAATGCTTCGTCGGGTGTTATCACGCCCCACATTCTGTTAAAAGTGTTCATGTTAAACGGCAGATTGTAAATTTCCCCTTTATAATTTGCAAGTGTGTTCAGCGTAAAGCGGCTGAAGGTCGCAAAGCGGTTCATAAATTCCCATACGCGGCTGTTGCTCGTATGAAAAATGTGAGGGCCGTAGGTATGTACGTGGATACCCTCTATCTGATCGGTATATACATTCCCGCCAACGTGATTGCGCTTTTCTACAATAAGGCATGATTTGCCGCGTGAAATGGCTTCATGCGCGAATACGGAACCGAACAAACCTGCACCAACAATAAGAAAATCAACCTTTTTCATCAAACGAACGCACCTCTATGCTCCTGTTTGCAATACCACTGCCACGCATGGCTCACCATATCATCAATCGCCGAATACCTTGGTTTCCACCCCAAAACTCTGTAAGCCTTTTCGGGGCTTCCAACAAGCACTGGCGGGTCGCCGTCGCGCCGGGCTTTTGCTGTTACGGCAAAAGCCTTGCCCGTTATCCACGCAACAGCTTCTATTACCTCAAATACAGAAGCCCCGCGTTCGTTGCCTAAATTGAAAAACTCGCTTTTGCCATCGCTGTTAAGGTATTCCAGGGCTAACAGGTGTGCTTTAGCAATGTCAGTAACGTGTATGTAATCCCTTATGCACGAGCCATCCGGCGTAGGATAGTCAGTTCCGAATACCTTTATATCTGGGCGTTTGCCGCTGGCAGCTTCCAGTATCAGCGGAATCAAATGGGTTTCGGGGTCATGGTTTTCGCCGATTTCGCCGTCAGGGTCTGCGCCCGCCGCGTTAAAATACCTGAACACAACGAACTTTAAACCGTAAGCTCTAGCATAATCCTTGAAGATTCTCTCTACCATCAGCTTTGAGGCACCGTAAGGGTTTATGGGGTTTTGCGGCATATCTTCGGTGATTGGCAGTATTTCAGGTATGCCATAGGTGGCGCATGTGGACGAAAAAATGATTTTATCGCAATTATGTCTGCGCATTGCTTCCAAAAGATTTAGGGTGTTCGAAATGTTATTGATATAGTATTTCGCGGGTTCAGTAACGCTTTCGCCAACATAGGCGTATGCCGCAAGATGTACGACTGCTTCGATATTGGTTTCCTCAAACACCTTATCCAAGGTGTCAGTGTCCGCCAGATCAGCTTTTATAAAGCTTCCCCATTTTACGGCCTCGCGGTTTCCTCGGGAGAGGTTGTCATACACAACGGTGGCATAACCGTTCTGAGCAAAAAGCTTGTTTACATGACTGCCGATATACCCCGCGCCGCCGCAAATCAATATTGCCATTACCTTCCCCCATAGCTGACGGCCGTTTTATGATAAGCTTCTGGAATCCCTACGTCGAAGCTCACCCCATCTACCAACACACCGGTCATTCCCTTTATATCTAGTACCTTTTGCAGTGCGCTTGTTAACTGTATTTCGCTATTGTCCCAGTTGGCCTCGTGCAATTCTATATCCTCACGCAAGAAATCGAAGACCTCAGGCGTTAGCACATATTGCCCGAATGTGGCGTAATAACCTTTTTCGCCGTTCGTTTTCTTTACAGCCAAAAAGTCTCTGGCGTATTCCATCGTCGGTTTTTCTATCATGTCAGACACATTCATTAAAATCCCGCCATCTCCATTAAAAGTGCCCGTGAGTGTTCCATAATGAACCACTTTCTCAATCGGTATCTCTTTTATGGCAATTGTGGGTTGCCCGCCAGATTTTCTGTAAGCGTCAATTGTCTGCCGCGCACAGGATTTGTTCAGATTGCTTTTGTATACAAAATCACCGAGCAGCAGAAGCACAGGCTCTTTTTCGAGATACCTAGCGGCCTGATACACAGCATGGCCAAAACCTCTGCGGGTTTCCTGTACGGCGTATTTTATTTTTCTGCCAAGCCTTAGAATCAACTCTTCATATTCGCGCACACGACCGGGCAACTTGTTTACGCGTTCGTCTGTAAGAGGCGTGTTAAATATCTGCTGAAAGAAAACGAGTTCGTCTGGTCCGACCACGAGGATTATCTCCTCAATACCGGAACTATCCAACTCCTCCAGCAAATACATAAGGACTGGCTTTACAACACCGTTTTCATCCACAATCGGGAGCAGTTCCTTTTTTACGAATCTCGTAGCCGGGTACATCCTTGTGCCAAAGCCCGCAAGGGGGATAATGGCCTTTCGCACTCTGTCGCTGGCGCGAAGTGTAAATGGGAACGCCTGAAGCCCCAGCGCTTCATTCAAGTAGGCGACAAGCTTTTCCTGACATTGCTTGTTCTTCGCAATAAATTGTATAGAGCCATCTCCTTGGGAGCCGACACCCTTGCCGCCGTAAACGTAGGTCTTGATAACCTCGTCTTCAAGCATCGCGTGTAGCTTCGGCGCTGTAAGCTCCGAACATGCCGGCGCAACTTTTTCATCAAAAAGGCACTGTGCTTTTGTCATAAGCGCACCGAGCTTCTCAGCGTCACCCTCCGCAAAAAGCTTTGACGCAATATGTATAATCTCATGATTATCCCGCCCCAAGGCACTGTGAATTAATTTGTCCTGCTCTGTCTGAGCAAAGGGATAAGCTCTGTTCAAATCAGAAAGAATTTTCTTTGTATCTTTCTCCCCGTTGAGGTCGGCAAATACCCAGTAAAGGTTCTGGCCTATTTTAAGCTTTTCGGTTGAAATATCATTACCGACAAACTCCATAAGTATTGTGCGGACACCATAGGCACAGGCTTGATCCAGCCGTCCGCATCTTGATGATGTAAGCAACTCACCCCTATAGGCTGCCTGCATTTCGCCGCTCGTACTCATTTTTAACTGGTATATCTCGTTAAATGCCCGTGCTACGAGCACACAAACTGCGGCACTTGAAGAAAGCCCTTTTTTGATGGGGAGCGTGACCTCTGAAACTTGGATAGAAACTCCGCCCACCTGATAATGCTCCGACATATATGCCGCAACACCGCAAGCATAGCAGAAAAAGTGATTTTCCTTCGCTTGCGCCTTTAGCGTTTTTAAATCCATGTCGCAAGAAAAATTCAGTTCCTCGCCGTTTTCATTCATAGAGGAAAATGAAAAGTGATTGCTTTCCCATGCCACAGCATGTATTCCCAAATCTATACCCGTTACGATTGCAAGGCCCGGAGGCACCTCGGCATTCATGTCGGCGTATCTTCCCGCCCAATCCGAATGTTCACCGAAAATACATAGCCGACCCGGTACGAATAGTTTTACTTCTTGATTTACTTGCATTACATTTTTCCTTTAAGTGGATTTTTCCGTTCTCTAATCAACTGCGAATTATAGGTTCCTGCACAAAACCATCGCAGCTATTGTTTTGAAAATAATCTTCAAATCTGTACCGAAAGACCGCTCCCGTATGTACTTAATATCTAAGTTGACCCAGTTTTCATAACTGTCTCGGCAATGCTTATCCAATACCGTGTAACAGGAGAGTCCGGGCTTTACCACGCTTCTGTCAAAATATCCGATAACCTTCACATAATCTGACAACGGCATTGGTCTAGGCCCAATAACGCTCATGTCACCTTTAAGCACATTGACACATTGCACCAATTCATCAATGGATGTTTTTCTTAAAAACGCACCAAACTTGGTAATTCTCGGGTCGTCCTCGGATTTATACATCACTGTTACATGAGAGCCATTGGAATTTACAACTTCCTGTCTTNNACTTTTCATTTCCGCACCTACAACCATCGTCCTCAACTTGTAAATCTTAAACAGCTTGCCGCCTTTTCCGGGGCGCTCTTGCGCAAAGATAGGATTACCGCCGTCGCTTAGGTATATCAACAGCATGATTATCAGCAAAAACGGCCATAAAACACTCAGCGCAAGGAGCGAACAGACTACATCAAATAACCTTTTAAAAAAATCATACACAGGCTTTGGTTTGTAAATCGCCTCTGTTTTAAACGCAAAACCCACGTTTTCCCGTTGCGCAAGTATATCTTCTACCAGAAGCTTTGTTCCGGTATCCATGCAAAACTACACTCCTAACATATCCTCATTCCTTTCTGTCAAGGCCTGCCATTCCGCCGTCTTTAGCTTTGATGCTAATATTTTGTCCGCTGCCTTTGTGTTAGGCGGGCGTGTGTCTGTATTGTGGGCGTCGCTGGCGAAAACCACTGGGAATCCCCCGCGTACCAGCTCCAACGCGAATCTGCGCGTTGACATCTTGAACAGTGCGTCGTTGTTGATTTGAAAAGTCGCCCCTCTTATTGAAAGCACCCGCGCCAGATCAGTGTCGTTGTACCATTTTGTGTATCTTTCCAAATGCGCCAGTAAGGGGTTTAGGCCAAAACGGTGTATTATGCCGTAGATTTCTTCAAGCATCCATTCCTTAAAGGGGAAATAGGGCAGCTCCAACAAGATGTGCTTGCTATTGCCTATGGCGAGCAGTTGCAGGTCTTCGGTTTCGCTCAGACCTTTCTCAATAAGAACCTCCGCGCCCAGCAGTATCTCCATCTCTAATGGGGCCACTCCGGCCATAGCTACTAGGGCCTCGCTTCTTCGTGTCAAAAAGTGATTAACAGGCTCCCTGTGGGGTATGTAGTGCGGGGTAGCCGCAACCTTTTCCACGCCCTGCATCCGCCATATGGCAAGCATTTCTATCGACACAGCCGCGTGTTCAGGCCCATCGTCCATTTGTGGGAGGAAGTGGCTGTGCAGTTCAACTAGCATATCCCTTACTTTTTGCCATATGCATATTTGTTATATTTGTAGTTACCATATCCCCCAACCTTTTCGTTCACACCGTTTATGACAAGCCCTAAAATGTTCACCCCTGAAAACGCTATGCTTGATACGGCCCTTGTCAGATTGTCGTAGGTCGTCTGGTTCTGCCGCGCAATCAAAAGCAAACCGGCGGTGCTGCCCGCGAACACCAAGGCGTCTGTCACCACGTTTATAGGCGGCGTATCAATGAAGAAATAATCATAGTGATCCTCCAGCATGAATAATAAATCCTTCATGCGCCGAGAGCCAAGCAATTCCGAGGGATTTGGGGGAGCAGGGCCGGATGTCAATAAATCAAGGTTTTCGCCAATTTTCTTCTTTATGACGTCTCTCACTTCATTAAAACCTGCAAGTATGGTCGTAAGGCCCTTACTGTTATCTGTCTGAAATATTTGATATTGGGTGGGCCTTCTAAGGTCTGCGTCTATCAGCAGAACCCTAGTCCCTGTCTGAGACATGGCTATCGCAAGGTTTGCGCAGGTGGCGCTTTTCCCCTCAGAAGGCATTGCGCTTGAAATGACAACCGCTTTGCTTTTTCCTGCGGCCAGCGCGAACAGCAGATTCGTCCGTAATGTCTTGTACGCTTCTGTCACCTGAAAAGGGGTATTCTCTGAAAGCCTTGTTGTCTCAATAGCAGTCTCTCTGCCAGCCTGCAATACTCTTTTGTCCACCTTAATGCTTGCCATAGTGGGAGTATCCCCCTTTCTGCGGTGCGCTGAAATCAGGAATTTCGCCCAGTATGGGTATATTAAACCGCTGTTTTAAGCCCTCCTCGTTCTTGACCGTGTTGTCAAGGATATGAATCAGCAACACCACGACGACTGCCAGTGCAATTCCCGCCACGAACCCAATAGCGCTGTTGAGTAACACTTTCGGCGAGGATTGTTCATCTGCGGGTTTCGCGGAGCCTATCACTTCAACCGAGCCTGCTTTCACCACTCGCATGAGTACATCAGGGGCAATTTCGGTCATTATCGTGCATATACTTGCGGAAAGCTGCGCGTGTTTTGTCTCCGCCTCAATCTTCAGAACCTCCGTGTCATTAACAGAATTCATTGTGAGCGTATCGCGTAAGGCTTCAATGTCTAACTGCGGTTCTGTAGCTTTCTCATCCAAAGATAAATAATATCCCAGCCACTCAGGGGTGTACTCAAGCAACAGCCTTTTCCCCACTAGATCAAGCACTTCATCGTCCTGTAATATTACGATATATGTATTGACAAGCTTCTGCGAAGCGGTAATATCGTTTATATTCACGGAATTCATCGGCTGCGCTTCGCTCGTATTATTTACATAAAGCGAAACCGAAGATGTGTACTTGGGCGCAACTATGTATTTGGAAACCACAAACGCGGCGACAAAGCCTAACACTGACGCTATAGCGATTATCCATATGCGTTTCAAGAGGACGCTGAATATTTCTTTTAAGTCAAGTTCAAAGGCTTCCGCATCACGCAATTATTTTCACTCCCTCAGTTGTACAAAAACCTATCAAACATACCATACATCGCAGTTTCTGCACAATTCAAGCTTTTCCCTGCCGTTGTCAGAAGACAGGATGTCTCTAATTTCCAAATACCTCTGCGAATGCCAAACCTCTTGCATTGTCTGCGTTGAAATATCGCCAAGGGTATATTTACCGAGGGGGTCATTGCAACATAGGCTAATTCTACCGTCCGGCCGAACGATAAATTGCCTAAATGGTTGTAAGCAAATTAAGGGTATAGTCTGGGTATTTGCTTTATTTGGGGCCTGGCCGCCTCTGGAAGACAAGATTTCATTATCTTTGCGAATAAAAATCTTTACCTTTTTGTTGAGCTCGGAATTTTGCTTGCAATACTCGTGTATTGCTTTAACCGGTTCGTTGAGGCGCAGGTGATTGTTATAGTTGTCTATAATCAACTCATCCAAAAATGTGATAACGGTTCTAAACCTTTCTAAAGATAAGAGGGTGCCATTGGTATACAAGACCATTCTCGCATGAGGCAAACGATGTCTTGCAATTTCTGCAAAACCCTCTAGGCGCTTATCCAAGAAAGGTTCATTGTTGGAAAAGAGACTCAATGTGCCGTCATACTCCAGCTCATACAGCTCGTCAATGATTTTGTTGAATAATTGATCAGTCATCTTTTTAAATTCACGTTTATCAAGATGTCTGTTGACCGGGCAGAAAGAGCAACTTCCGTTACAGCGGTTTATGGTTTCGATTTCCACTGCGGTGAATAAAGGGGCGGTGTTTTTGCCATGAATTGAGTTCGCCATTATTTTTTTGTGTTCTACTTTTAATTTCTTCCCAATTTGAACAAGCCTAAGTCTATGCAAATGGGGATATAAGTACGGTACCTTTTTGAGCGTTTTTTTAGTAGCTTCTTTTATTGATCTTACTATCATGTCAAGTACCTCATGGGCAGTTGACGAGCGTGCCGACACAATAAATCACGCATATNNCCACCGATTTCTCCAATTGACGTCACCTGCTTTTCTATATAGCGTAAAACTAAATTTACACGTATGTATTTTCAGCCGCTTAAAAATTCGTCTATGGTAATCTCTGCTGGGCTTCCGTCCGCAGACTGGGATTTGGATAACTCCGGTAAGGTAGCCTGATGGGGAGAACTGTCGGATGTGGGCTGCGCCGGTAATTCTAAAACTTCAATATCTTCCGGCTGTTCTATTGGCTCTTCGCCGTCTATGATATACTGCGCGTTTTCCTTTTCAGCCTTTAGCTGTTCAACATACTCCTTGTAGAAAGGCTGGGCAAAGATTACTCTGTAGCGGGAGACGCCATGCCCGTCCATATACAGTGCGTAGTGGTGGATGGCAAGGCCGCCGAATACGATAAGGGCCAACACGCCTGCCAAGGCCATCGAATATTTGTTAGCATATCTTTTCACGTTTGCCGCCATTGGTTGCTCCTTGAGCTTTATCGACAGCCCGTGTACAACGGCGGCCAAGGCTACAGGCGTTAGCATTGCGAAAGGCATAGAGAGCCTGTCCAATATAGAATGCCGCGTACCCATAAACGCGAAGAAGAATGTGAAAAAGGCGTAGTTTACATACAGATAGCTGTGTTTGCCTTGTTCCTTCAGGAGATTGGATGAAAAAAAGATGATTAAGAAAATAATCCCTAACGCAATTGCGAAGTGGGGAACGAAACCAACCTTCATGTGCTGGCTGTTCAGTGAGTAACCTGAATACCAGTATCGCGTTACAAAGTCTACAATTCGTTCTGTGTTGAAGTAGATAGCAACGGTGACGGCCGCGTATGCCGCAAGTACGAATTTGTTGCTTGGTATAAGGTTGATGAAGAAGAACGGAATCAACAGCAATGCCGATTTATGAAAAGTCGCGGCCAAAATCACAATTGCGAAATACCCGATACTACCCCAAATATTTCGCCGCTTAAGCATAGGGAAAGCGAACATGGCGATGGAGGCCGCAATCATCTGGCGGATAAAATCCATTGAGCAATAGAGCTGGCTCAACACAACGAACAGAAACACACTTATGAAAGGGTTAGGTGAATATAGCCAGTAATAGAGCATGACCAACGCAACGGTGATAATGCTTGTCACCACAAAAAGCATGTGGTAGTTGCGGGAAAACATCATCAGAACTTTTATGAGGAGCTTAAAGCCTGGTTCAAAGCGGTGGTTGGCAAACACTTCGCCGGTGGTATCTTGCAAATAGCTTTCATAAGCGGGGGCGTATATGTAGCTGTAGTCGTAGCCCACATCGTATCGTATGGCAGAAACCCCGGCCAGCACAAGAAAGGAAATGAGTAGATAGCACCCGTCTTTGCGGCGTGTGCGGTTCTTTACGCACAGGAGCGCCCCGCATAGGCTTAATCCCAAAAGCATTGTGTAATAAACGGCCAAAGATGCGCCCTCCTGAATGGACGAAAATCGTTGAGTGGCTCAAAATATCCCTTTTCATGCGGATTGTTCTGTTGGAATGCAATTCTTCTCTCCGGAGAAAAGAACACCTACCCTATTTGCGGGCCAAGGGCTTGTCAGAAATGACAATCTCGCCGCCTACAGGAGTGGCGAAGTGCAAATAGCCTTTCGCGTCCACCTTGTATGTCGCGTTGATTCTAGCGTATTTGCCGGTAGCCGCGTCGTAGGCATAGAAAACCAAGCTTTGTGTGTTAAGCTTGGAAAGGTCAAGCTTAACGGCCATTTGGATATTTGCGCCGAAAGCGCCTTTCTGCCCAAGACTCACTGCCGCGATATTATTGTTGAAAAATTTTGTAAATGTGCTTACCGCCGAAGCCGCCGCTTGATTCTTGGTAGACACGGCCAGATTGACTGTTCCCGTAAGGGACGCCGCCACTGCCGGGGTGATATAAACGCGGCTGAGGACAACGCCATTTTCCACTGCATCAACGGTAACGGTGGCGGTTCGCACCTCGCTTCTTGAGGTCGCTTGCCGAATCGCGTTTTGAATAACCGCCGCGGTAATCGTGGAAACATTGGTGAGCTTAATGATAGCGCCGCCGCTCGAAGACGTTTGCGCCCCAGCACCCGATACCGCCGCATTAATTACGGCGTTGATTGCCGCCGTTATCGCATTGTTCACCGCTGTTGTGGTGGCCGGAGCCGGGTTATTGGCTGTAGGTGTGGTCGTAGTAGGCGTGTATGAGGCAGCTCCTCCGCCGCCGCCACTGCCACTGCCCCCGCCGCTGTCGCTTACCGTGCCGGAGCCATATCCGCCAATGGACGCGAATGCGGAGGTCGCCAAGCTCACCGCAATGACAAGCGCAAGGATTATCGCTGTGATTCTGCGAATTTTGATGATGAATTCCTCCTTTCTCGCTTGATGATGATTCAGGTTCGCCGCTGAAAAGGGATATTTTGAGCCGCTCCGCACTAGAACGTAGTGCCTAATGGTAAATAATTGAATTTACTACCGCCTTCTTGGAGATACTCACCAAGGTAACATATTCTTCGATATGTTACATGAGTGTTTTTTTTGTACAACAAAGCAGTTAAGGATGGGTGAAACGGGCCTTTAGTAAATTGCGTCAGGTAGAAATTCTCTCTCAAATCCTCTTCATGAAAGAGAATTTTATATCTTAGTAACATATCGAAGATAGTGTTACATGAGCGTAATTATTGGAGGGAACTTACCAAATGGCCATTACTCAGCCTATCCGAAATAAAAAACAAGTACGTCAGCTTGCCGATTATTTTCTGAAAAAGCGCCAACTTCGCAACTATGTCCTCCTGATTTTAGGCGTACACACGGCCTTACGTATCAGCGACCTGCTACGCCTGCGCTGGGAAGATGTTTATGACTTTGAAAATAACTGCGTTAGAGCAAGCATTGATATCGTCGAAACGAAAACCCGAAAACCAAAGACGATTGCCTTGAATAAATCGCTTATTGATGCGCTGAAAGTCTTTTCTGTCCGCGCCGCGCCCGGTCGCTTCCTTATCGAAAACACTTTGACCAAAAAGGCCATAAGCAGGATACAGGCATACCGTATCATACGCGCCGCCGCAGAAAAGCTGGGATTCCGCAACCGCGTGTCCTGCCATTCTCTGAGAAAATGCCTCGGATACCATGCGTGGAAGAAAGGCGTGTCTCCCGCTGTCATTATGGAGATTTACAACCACAGCTCATTGGCTGTTACACGGAGATACCTGGGCGTAACGCAAGATGATAAAGACGCCGTATATTTGGAGCTTGAATTTGTGTAGGGCTTGAAATAAATTTTCTGAGATAACTTAAACGCACTGTGCCTATACGCAAAAAAACCACACCACAGAAACCACTTCGTTGCACGCCGACATTTACGGCGAAGTCACAACGTATGGAGTGTGCGGTGTGGTAAATTGGTAATTTACCAGTTCTGCTTT
>DOZQ01000093.1:11787-12555 GCA_003517915.1 Oscillospiraceae bacterium
AAAACAGCGATAGGTACGCCAAACATCTGGCTACCTAACCGCTGTCGAAGATTATGTTATTGTGTTCCTACACATGATGTGACTATAATATTACCAAAAAAAACAAAGATGTAAATTAGAGGATTTGTAGAAATCGACAGGGAAAAAGCCCCAATTTTTGGTTAGAACATTCTAATGTTTTGCATACAGCCAATATATATTCTATACAACCTGACCGTCTGAGCAACACTGCCACTGCCTTGCCGTGGGTTGGCTCTTTTTATATCTGATATCATAAGCTTTCATTTTGTCATTCCTGAGATAAATGTGCGGTTGAACAAACTGCTTTCCAGCGAAGACAGACTCAAAGCACTGGCCAACATCGGCGTGTACTTTCGCGCCGGGGATTTTCGTTTCGCGGACGGGGCCAAGGCCGTGAGAGTCGAGGCCGGGACGCTCTCCGCACCGTGCTTGTCTATTGAACACTCCTTTTACCTAATGCCGGATATGACGAAGTCTGTGGCCAAGAATGAGTTTTTGCGGTTGCTTGTAAGGATCAGGACGCGGATTCCGCAGGGTGAGGTTAATGAGGCGATGGTGAAGGTGCGGGTTTATGTGCGTAGAATATAGTAGGGGGAAAAGTGCCGCCTCTGGAAGTTCTGTTCCAAAGGCGGCGGTTCTTAGTCAATTGTCTGTTCTCGTTCTATCACTTGAACGGGAATCCGAATAATCACCTCATCTCGGCTACGAGGCGGTTGATAAATAATATGAACCTCGTAAACTCCGGGT
>DOZQ01000050.1 GCA_003517915.1 Oscillospiraceae bacterium
CTCGCTTTCGCTTAAAATTTTTGTCGCTTGCGCAACTTTCCAATTCTAACACGATTTGCGGCTTAGTCCATATCAAGTGGACTATTTTTAAATTAGAATGATAGCTTTTTTGGACTGTTTTTAGTTTATCATATACATAATAAAATCATAATATCAGAATCTGACAAAAAACACAATGCAAAACGATTCTATTTCCAATTGGCGGGATAAAAGCCTGTATGGATCTTGGCTGACGCATTCTATGGATTAGGCGTAGCTAAACATAATCACCAATATTTGGGTCAGATAAGTATTCCGTAGAAACAAAAAGATTGACATTGATTCCACAAATTTCTTGCAACTTCCCAGCTAAAAGACCTCGTAGCTTCTTCCCATAAACATAATGTAGAGGATCTGACTCATAATCTGATATTGTATCAAGAGCAACTGCGCCTTGATTGTTGTGTATATGCCTGTACTTACATCGATTAGTAATGATTTTCTTTATTGATTCATCCTTTATTTCTTGAAGACAGTAATCAAGCGTAGTCTGATATTGCTCATCGGTAATGTTAAAATTTTGTAAAACCGTTTGCACATGATCCTTCAAACAAAACAAAGTCTCAATATCATTGTATGGGGTAACGTAGACGAAGACATTGTTATCTGTATCAGATATTCTACAAATTAAGTCTTCTCTTTCTTGTTCAGTTCTGCCGTCTCTAATGGTATAAAAAGCGGCGTAGAAGTATATTTGCATTTTGAAAAAACTACATCCGATCAAGATGAGGTTTCCACTTGGGAAACAAAAAGTTTTCAATTTTGGGCTGCGGACAGAGAAATGACGGTGGATGCAGGTTGGGGAGATAGCCTCTTTGCCTCTCCATCGAATATCTATAATGCTGATCTTGCATTAGTGTCATCCGTTTTGAGCATGGCGGCATATGATCGCGGCGGTGCTCATCAAGACGCCGGAGACGTAAAAAATCGACACGGCTATTATATTGAGGATACTTACAGAAAGCTGGGTTTTATGGAAGAAAAAATAAAGCTGTTCAGCTATCCCGGGCATCCCAAAAACCAAACCGGGTATGAGAAAATAGATGGCAGCGATAATGACTTAGCCTTTGCGATTGCAGATAAAACAATCTCTATCGGCGGCTCGTCATATAATCTTATCGTTATCACATTACGCGGTTCGGCGGGAATACCACTCCTAAGCCCGGATTGGCAGCGTGACATTTGTANNTCTGGACGGTTTGTGGATTAAGATGAGCGTTCCTCAGCCGGGAATATCCGACACGGTAAAACCAGAGTTCGGGTCGGCCGAAGGATGACTCTGCCCGGTAAGATCGGCTCTGGCGAACCTAGTGGGATTCATTCGATTACCATCCGCTGCGGCGAAAATATCCTCAAGGATCCCGCAAAGGTTTAAATTTCGGTGACTATAATCTGCATTAAAAACGTCAATTTTGGGAAAACTACACCATTATATGGATTTGTCTTTTTACTCAAATTTACGATTGGACGCATTTTCATAAATAACATGACGGGGGAAAACAATGACCGCAAACAGTCTTAAACGGCCAGCGGGCTTGGCTGCACGCCTAAAGCGCGAGCTGAAAAAACTTAGAGCCGCGTATGCCGGCGCGCTGCGCACGCAGGAGGGCGGAACATACGAATGGCTCCGGGACAATTATTATCTGCTCGACCGGGAGGGCCGCTCGGCTCTCAAGGAGCTTAGGCGCACTCTGCCTGTTTCGCAGGAGGGTGAGATGCCACAGGTTTATCTTTTATGTGAAAAAATAGCCGCCGTGAAAACAGATTCGCTGGAAAAAACAATCCGCGCGAAAATCGGCGAATATGAGCGTCCGCTTGCGACAAGGGAACTTGAATCGCTTGTGCTAATGCTGCGTGCGGCGTTTATTCACTTTGCCTATACCGCCATAGACAAACGTGGAGAGGATTCGGCGGAAATCATCGGGCGGTCGGTGACCGGACTGCGCGCGCTTGATTCGGTGGATCTTGACGGGATTATAGAAACCTTCAGCCTGATAGAAAAAATCTTTTCAGAGGATCCCGCCGGAGTATACGCCGGAATGGACGACAAAACAAGGGCACTTTACAGAAGAACCTGTGCGCGCATAGCTCAGGATGAAAGCATGGACGAGCGGGATGTTGCGGAGAATATTTTAAGGCACGCCGAACAGGCGCAGGATTTAAGAGAGCGGCATGTGGGATATTATCTGTTCGAAGAGGGCGGAGCTCACACCTTAAAAAAAACCAGAGGGCACGTCTTTTTGTCACTGCGCTTTTTGCTGCCTCTGGCCGCCGCGGTTTCCGCCGCCATATGGCTGGGACACTGGTGGCTGGCGTTTCTAATTTATCTGCCGTTTTTTGAGATACTGCGGCCGATAACCGAATATTTCGCGGCAAAGGGAGTGGAGCCGAACCTTCTGCCGCGCATGGATATAGGAGACAGCATCCCCGCGTGCGCCAAGACTATCGCCGTGATATCGGCGCTGATTCCCTCTGCTGACCGGGCAGAAAAAATGGGGGAGAAGCTCACTCAGCTCCTGCTTAAAAATCACCACGGGGATATAAAATTTTGTCTGCTTTGTGATTTAAAGCAGGCCTCGTCGCCGAAAAAACCGGAGGACGGCGCGTCGGTTAGGGCGCTCACCCGCGTGGTGGAAAAGCTCAACCAAAGCTACGACAATAAATTTCTGTTGCTGGTAAGACCCCGGGTCAAAATAGAAACCCAGAACGCCTATGCGGGCTATGAGCGAAAAAGGGGCGCGATAGGTCAGCTGGTGCAGTTTATTAAGGGTGAGGATATAAGGTTTCTCAAAAAGTGCGGCGATCTGGATTTTCTGCGCGAAGCGCGCTATATAATCGCGCTGGATTCGGATACCGAGCTGCTTATGAACGCCGCGTCCGGACTTGTGGCGGCGGCGCTGCATCCGCTCAATACCCCCGAGGTGGACGAAAAAACCGGTGTGGTAAAAAGAGGCTACGGAATTATTACTCCGCGCGTGGGGACAAATCTCAAAAGCGCGGGGCGCACGGTTTTTTCGAGGATTATGGCCGGAGCGGGGGGGATTACGGCGTACGATACCTTGGCGGGCGATCTTTATCAGGATCTATTCGGACAGAGCATATTCGCGGGCAAGGGACTTATAGATGTAGACGCGTTTTATAAATGCATGATCCACGCCTTCCCGGACGAGCGGGTTTTAAGCCATGACATTCTGGAGGGAGCCTATCTGCGCACCGCGTTCATGTCGGACATAGAGGTAACCGACGGCTGTCCCCCGAACGCCGTTTCGTTTATGGGCAGGCTGCACCGATGGGTCAGAGGAGACTGGCAGAACCTTCGCTGGCTGTTTTCTAAAATCCCCGGCCCGTCGGGAGGGAAAAGACAAAATCCCATAGGCGAGATCGCGAAATATATGATAGCAGATAATCTCAGGCGCTCTCTCACGGCGCCTGTCGCGCTTGTCTGCGTTCTCGTTTCGTTTTTGATTATGGACTCCGCGCCTTATCTTGCCGTGACAGCACTGCTGTCGGCTATGGCCGCGCCGCTGTTTTCATCGCTTCACTCGCTTTTTTCCGGCGGGATACAAATGCTTGCCAACCGTTACTATTCCCGCGTTATGCCGGCAGCCATGTCGGCGGCGGCGCAGGCGCTTGTGCTTGCGTCAATGCTGTTTTATACTGCTTTTCAGCAGGCGGACGCGATTATAAGGGCGCTTTACCGCCAGTTTGTCTCAAAAAAAAATCTTTTGGAATGGACGACGGCCGCCGATCTTGAGCGCAGGCCGAACAGCTTTTTAGGTGTGATACGCGCTTGTATCCTGCCGGTTATAGCGGGGGTGCTGCTTATGCCGGTAAACAGCTCTTTTATAAAGCTTGCGGCGGTATTCGCTATAGTAAGCCCGCTTGTGATATATCTTACCGGCAGGACATCGGATGGCAGACAGCCTCAGCTGAGTGCGGAGGAGCGCGAGCGGCTTAAATCCTACGCGGCGGCGATGTGGAGGTATTATGACGAGCTGGCCGGTCGGGGCGACCACTATCTGCCGCCCGACAACATGCAGGAATCGCCGGTGCACGCGGTTGCTCACCGGACAAGCCCGACAAATATCGGGCTTATGATGCTCTGCGTTTTGGCGGCCAGAGACTGCGGGTTCATAGACACACAGACTATGGTTCGGCGCATCACTCAGACGCTGGGCTCGGTGGAAAAACTGGAAAAATGGAACGGGAACCTGCTCAACTGGTATGATACAAAAACGCTTAAACCGCTTACCCCAAGATTTGTCTCCACGGTGGATTCAGGCAATTTCGCCTGCTGTCTTATAGCGCTTTGCGAAGGGCTCAGAGAATACCGGGGAGAGGGCGAGGATATAGACCCGCTTTGCGAGAGGCTCTCGGTGCTGGCGGAGGAAACCGATCTGCGGCCGTTTTACAACGAGCGGCGCAAGCTGTTTCACATAGGCTATGATCTTGAGGAGGAAAAGCTTTCGACCTCTTTTTACGACCTGCTTATGAGCGAGGCGCGCATGACCAGCTATTTCGCGGTAGCCAACCGTCAGGTGCCCAAAAAGCACTGGGGAGCTTTGGTTAGGACGCTGGCTAAAGAGGGAACCTACAGCGGCCCGGTCAGCTGGACCGGCACCATGTTCGAATATTTTATGCCGCACCTGCTGCTGCCGGTGTATGAGGATTCACTGGGCTTTGAGGCGCTACGGTTTTGCGTTTACTGCCAAAGGCGCAGGGCCAAGGCGAAAAACGCCCCGTTCGGCTGCTCGGAAAGCGGTTTTTACGCGTTTGACTCAGAATTCAACTATCAGTATAAGGCGCACGGGATTCAGCGCATAGGGCTGAAAAGAAGGCTCAATGACGAATATGTCGTCTCGCCCTATTCGAGCTTTTTAATACTGCCGTTTTTGCCGCACACTGCTCTCAAAAATCTGCGCAGGCTCGAAAAGCTGGGCATGACCGGGCGTATGTGCTTTTATGAGGCTGCGGATTATACCAAGTCTCGGGTGGGGGCGGGCGGCTACGCCATTATAAAAAGCTATATGGCGCACCATGTGGGTATGAGCCTGATAGCGTCGGTCAACGCGCTTTAT
>DOZQ01000105.1 GCA_003517915.1 Oscillospiraceae bacterium
GATTTTATCAGCGTAACCTGCGGCGCGGGCGGTACGGGAAAACAGGCGAAAACCACCGATATAGCTTACTTGATTCAGCAGAAATACGGCATTACCTCTTTGGCTCACCTCACCTGCGTCGGCTCAAAAAAAGACGAGATATATGAACAGCTGGGTCGGCTTAGGCTGCTCGGCGTAGAAAATATTTTAGCTTTGAGAGGTGATATCCCCTCAGGGGACGCGGGACTTTCGGGAGATTACCTCTATGTTAAACAGCTGATTGCCGATTTGCGCGGAGAAGGCTTTTGTATCGGCGCCGCCGCTTATCCCGAGGGGCACATTGACTGCGAATCGGACGAGCTGAATATACGGCATCTTTATGAAAAACAGCAGGCGGGCGCTGATTTCTTCATCACCCAGCTGTTTTTTGACAACGCGGTGTTTTACCGGTTTTATGAAATGGCTTTGGCCAAAGGGATAAACCTGCCTATAATGGCCGGAATCATGCCTATGTATTCGCGTTCACAGGTGGAAAAAATGATTTTTATGTGCGCCGCGTCACTCCCCTCCGCGATGATCAAACTGCTGAATAAATATAAAGATTCCCCCAAAGATATGATGAAAGCGGGAGTTGAATACGCGTCTGAGCAGATTTCCGATCTGCTCGCTCACGGAGTGGACGGCATTCATTTTTACGCTATGAACAAGCCGGATATCGCGCGTATGATGGCGGAAAATATCTATGCGAACAGATAAGGCGGAGGTACTGCGTTATCTTGGCTATAAGGGGCAGCGGCTTGACCGTGAGCTTGACAGCCTTCTGGAGGACTGTATAGCCGAATGTGAAAGCTTTTCGAAAGAGCTTTTCGTCTATAAGGCATTTGATATAACTCAGCGCCCCGATGGAATTTTTGTGCCCGCTACAGAGCTTATTCTTACAGGAAGCGACATCCGGCGGCATTTGAACGGCTGCCGCAAAGCCGCTTTCTTAGCGGCTACCCTTGGCGTCGCGCTTGACAATCGGATAAGGGCTTTGGAAAAATCCGAAATGACCAGAGCGGTTATTTTGGATGCCTGCGCGGCGGCCCTCATCGAAAGCGTATGTGATGAAGCCTGTCTTGAAATAAAAGCGCTCACCACTAAAGAAAGCCTTTTTACGACCGGTCGCTTCAGCCCCGGCTATGGTGATCTGCCGCTGTCGCTTCAAAAGCCCATCACCGATTTATTACAAACCTCCAAACGGATTGGCCTGACGGTTTCTGGAAATGATATTTTGCTCCCGCGTAAATCGGTAACCGCGATTGTCGGTTTTAGGGAGAAACCGGAGGCAGCCATATCCGGCAAATGCGATATCTGCGATAAAAAAGAAACTTGTTTATATAGAAAATAAAACTTCACGCGCCACATGACGCACCGCAAAAAAACGCAAAAATCCGGTGCGTGAAGTTTTTCATATACGGTGCGGTTTCGGCTTCAGCCGAGAGCACTGTGCGTTTAAATTAATTTTTGCGTAGCAAAAAGGATGTGGAAAGCTGTGAACATCAGAGATTATATAAAAGAGAATATCCTGCTGTTTGACGGCGCTATGGGCACCATGCTTCAGCGCGCCGGGCTGAAGGCTGGCCGGCTTCCCGATCTTCTTAATATGACCGAGCCTGAAACTGTGGCCAGCGTGCACGCGGCTTATGTGAAGGCCGGAGCCGACGTCATCACCGCCAACACCTTCGGCAGCAGCCCGATAAATCTCGCGAACACACCGTATACGGTGGAGCAGGTGGTCTCAGCCGCTGTGCGCATCGCCAAAGCGTCGGGTGCCCGTTATGTCGCGCAGGATATCGGCCCCCTGGGACAGCTTATGAGGCCTATGGGAACGCTTTCATTTGATGAAGCATATGAAGCTTTTGCCGAACAGGTAAAAGCGGGCGTCAGGGCTGGAAGCGACGTGTTTGTTGTCGAAACCATGTCGGATATCTATGAGGCGAAGGCGGCTGTGCTCGCCATCCGGGAGCACAGCGACCTGCCGGTTTTTTGCACCATGACCTATCAGCAGGACGGAAGAACCTTTGTCGGCTGTGATCCGCTGGGCAGTCTTTTGGTGCTTGAAGGGCTGGGCGCTGACGCCATAGGTGCCAACTGTTCCCTTGGCCCCGCCGAAATGCAAAATATCTGTGATATATTCTGTGAGTATTCCCGCGCGCCGGTGATGATGCAGGCCAACGCGGGTCTGCCTTTTATGGAAAACGGCGAGACGGTTTACCGCATCACGGCCGATGAATATGTCCGGCAGGTTATGCTCATGGTTAAAAAAGGTGCCGGAATCATCGGCGGATGCTGCGGCACCACTCCTGAAATGATTTCGGCTTTGCGCGCCGCGATAAACGGGATGAAGCCTTTAAGCAGAAACCCGGTGAAAATCACGGCGGCTTCATCCGGCATGAAAACCGTCGTGCTTGACGGCGGCGTATATGTTATCGGAGAGCGCCTTAATCCCACCGGCAAAAAAAGGCTTAAAGCCGCGATTACCCAAGGTGATACCGATTATATACTGTCCGAGGCGCTTTCGCAGAAGGAGCACGGCGCGGACATGCTTGACGTCAACCTCGGACTGCCTGAGGTGGATGAGGCTGCGCGCATGAAAGAACTGATCCCCGAAATTCAGGGGATTGTGGATCTGCCGCTGCAAATCGACAGCGCGGATCCTGCCGCTATTGAAGCCGGAGCCAGAATCTATAACGGAAAACCTCTCATAAATTCGGTGAGCGGCAAGCAGGACAGTATGCGCCGGATTTTCCCTGTCGTTAAAAAATACGGCGCGCTTATAGTCGGGCTGACGCTGGATGAAGACGGGATTCCCCCCACGCCGGAGGGACGCTTTGCCGTCGCGGAAAAAATCCTTAAAACCGCGCTTTCCTACGGCATCCCAAGGGAGGATTTGCTCATAGATTGTTTAACCCTGACCGCATCTGCCCAGCAGGAGCAGGCATCGGCGGCGCTGGAGGCCATTAAACTGGTCAAAAGCCGACTGGGGCTGAAAACTGTTTTGGGAGTCAGCAACGTCTCATTCGGCCTGCCCGGCAGGGAAATATTAAACAGCGCCTTTTTGGCCGCGGCGTTCGGTGCGGGGCTTGATGCGCCTATACTCAATCCCCTGTCTGTACGCATGATGGAAACCGTGCGCGCTCACCGGGTCGTTATAAATCAGGACAGGGACGCGCGGGAATATATCGCCTCACTTTCACAGGAAACCGTTCAGGCGGCGGCAAAGCCTGAGACAAAAAAATCCCTTGAGGAGATTATAGCCGCAGGGGAAAAAGCAAAGGCCGCCGATGCGGTACGCGAGCTGCTTATGACCAAAAGCGCCTTGGAGATCATAAACACCTGCTTTGTTCCGGCACTCGACCGGGTTGGAAAACTTTATGAAAGCGGCGAGATTTTTTTGCCGCAGCTGCTGCGTTCAGCCGAAACGGTTAAAGCGGCGTTTGAGATTATTGATACCACAGCCGAACGTCCAAAGGATAAAACCAGGGGCGATATTGTAATTGCGACCGTGCAGGGCGATATCCATGATATCGGCAAGAATATAGCGGGGATGATGCTAACCAACTACGGCTATAATGTAATTGATTTAGGCAAGGACGTACCGCCGGAAAAAATCGTCGAAACTGTGCTTGCGCGCAGTATCCGGCTCGTCGGGCTTTCGGCGCTTATGACTACTACCGTGCAGAATATGGGTACGGCGATTTCGGCGCTTAAAGCGGCCGGAGCGGACTGCGCGGTCATGGTCGGCGGCGCGGTGCTGAGCGAGGAATACGCCGCACTTGTGGATGCCGATTATTATGTAAGGGACGCGATGGAAGGCGTACGCGTCGCCGATAAGATATTTGGGGATCAGGATCAGAATCCTAAAATATAGAATTCGGATTTCACGTCACTATGTGATATTAATTTGCTATAAATAGGAGTTTTTATATGAATCCGGACATCAGCATCATTGTCCCTGTTTATAATGCCGCGCGCTGCCTTGACCGCTGTGTAAAAAGCCTTGCGGGTCAGTCGCTTAAATCAGTCGAAATAATTCTGGTGAATGACGGCTCCTCCGACGGGTCAGGTGACCTGTGCGACCGCTTCGCGGCAGAGGATATAAGAATCACCGCCGTTCATCAAACTAACGCAGGCCCGTCCTCCGCGAGAAACACAGGGCTTACTAAAGCTAAGGGCGAATATATCCTATTTGTTGACGCTGACGACTGGATGGAACCAGACGCGGCTGAAATCATGTTGCGAAAAGCCCGGCAATGTGCGGCGGACGTGACGCTTGGCTCCTATTCAATTGATTATGCAAACAACTCCTATCAAATCGTAAAAGACATGCCCGAGCTTCCGGACGGGACGCAGGATATATCCGGTGTAATATTCGCCTTGGATT
>DOZQ01000219.1 GCA_003517915.1 Oscillospiraceae bacterium
CTGCTGACTTGAAAACTTTGTTTTCAAGTGGTTTGGCTATATATCCGCCTGCAATATAAATCTAATTTTAAACGCAGGGGCGCGGTATTCATACCGCGCCCCTTGTCGACTCTAAAAGAAAATTAATTACTTATAAAAATTTATGCTGTATATCTTCCAAAAAAATGATATAATTAATATGTATAACTTTCAGGCGTATAATCTTAAACAAGGGAGGCGTATCGGTGACAAACGAATGGAGCAGTCTTAAAGCGGAGTGTGAGGGCTGCCGCGCCTGCCCTCTTTGTGAGACGCGCACAAACGTGGTGTTCGGCGTAGGGGATACCGGCGCGGAGCTTATGTTTATAGGCGAAGGGCCGGGAGAGCGGGAGGATTTAAAGGGCGAGCCGTTCGTCGGTCGTGCCGGAATGCTGCTGGATCAATATCTGCTTGCGGTGGGCCTGAGCCGCCAAACGGTGTACATAGCGAATATCGTCAAATGCCGGCCTCCTAAAAACCGCGACCCCCTGCCGGAGGAGCAGCAGGCCTGCATAGGTTATCTGCACCGGCAGATAGCGCTTATAAAGCCCAAGGTCATAATGTGCCTTGGCAGGATAGCCGCCAAGGTGTTTATAGATCCCGATTTTAAGGTGACCGTACAGCACGGCGAATGGGTTTATCGGGACGGAATATGGATTACTGGAACCTTTCATCCGGCCGCGCTGCTGAGAAACCCGAATCAAAAGCCCGACGCGTTCGCGGATTTCACGGCGGCAAGAGATAAGCTTCTGGAAAGGGCGTGATACCCTTGACATTTTCGGGCGCCGTTTTTTATTTTACGCTCTACAGCGTGCTGGGGTGGTTTTTTGAAAGCGCTCTCACCTCAATTTACGAAAAAAAGGTAATTAACCGCGGCTTTCTGTTCGGGCCGGTCTGCCTTGTTTACGGCGTGCTTGCCGTGACGGTGCTGCTGATTCGAGAGTATTTTCCCATGCACCCGGCGGGGATGTTTGTGATTATTTTTATTGCCGCGGTATTTCTCGAGCTGATGACCAGCCTGCTGATGGAAAAGCTGTTCGGCATACGCTGGTGGGACTGCCGCCGTTTTAAGTTTAATCTGTTCGGCAGGGTCTGGCTTACGGGAGCCTTGCTTACGGCGGTTATAGGTATGCCGGTTATATATTTTTTGCACCCTCATATTGAAATGCTGCTTAAAAGCCTTTTAAGCTCCACCCAGCAGCGGGTTATCTCCAGCCTGCTAATCGCCGCGTTTATAGCGGATTTTATCTATACGCTGGGCGTGCTTATCCGGCTTGAGGAGCACCTGAAAAAGCTGCACGCGGTGCTGGAATATGTGCCGGTAAACAAAGACGGCCGGCGCGCGGCGCCTCCCGCCGTGGTCATGCAGGAGCTTATGGAATATCCCGACAGCGCTTACCGGCTTATATCATCCTTTCCAACAATGCGGCATAAGCTGCTGGACAAAGACCTCAAGTGGCTGAGGGAAACGCTGGAAAGACGCTCGGGCGGATTTTTTTCGGTGAGGATTAAAAAGTTTAGAGAACTTTGGGCCAGAATATTTTCCGCCGAAAAAGAAATATCAGATGATAAATCGTTTGCCAGAGGGCTTAATTTTTACAAGCTGTTTTGGATATTTGTTATAGCGAGCGTAATAGGCTATGTGGTCGAAACCATTTACTGCCTTGTCAGGCGCGGATACATAGAAAGCCGGCAGGGGCTTATCTACGGCCCGTTCAGCCAGATTTACGGCCTGGGCGCGGTGATTATGGTTTTGCTTCTCTACCGGCTGCGAAAGCGGGCGGACATATGGCTGTTTTTGGCCAGCGGCCTTATAGGCGGATTGTTTGAAATCCTCTGCGCTATAGTTCAGGAAAATGTCTTTCACACCTCGTCGTGGGGCTACGAGGGGAGCAAAACCGCCGTGGGTTCGGGCCGCACCAGCCTGGTATACATGCTTTTCTGGGGGATTTTGGGGGTCATATTCATCAAGACTGTTTTCCCAAGGCTGTCACGGCTAATTGAACGCATCCCGAATAAACAGGGCATATTTTTTTCATGGGTGCTGATTGTCTTTTTATCGCTGGACATTCTTTTGACTACATTTGCGGTCAACCGCTGGGTGGAGCGCAGCGGGGGAGCTCCGCCGCACAACGCCGTGGAGGAGCTTATGGACAGATATTATCCTGACTCCTTGCTTGAGGATATTTACCCGAACATGGACATTCTAAGCGAAAAATGACCGTGGGTAAACGATGATTAAATAAAATAGGTACGATTAATAAAAAATCGGTGCAGGGAACGACCCCTGTGTCGTTCCACCGGAAAATTCCACCGCGCAGCGGAAAATAATATATAATCACAGGAGGAGACAGGCTTGAGGGACTACGGGCGTATTGTTGTGAAGGTGGGAACCTCCACCCTTACATATGACAACGGAAAACCCAATCTAAGACGCATGGATCGGCTTTGCCGGGTCTTGACAGATTTGAAAAACGCGGGCAAAGAGGTGGTGCTGGTAAGCTCCGGCGCTATTGCCGTAGGACTGAACCATTTAGGACTCACCGGCAAAAGCTGCGATACCCCGGGCAAGCAGGCCGCCGCCGCCGTGGGGCAGTGCGACCTTATGTACACCTATGACAAGCTGTTTTCGGAATACGGCCAGTCGGTGGCGCAGATGCTTTTGACCCGTGACGTCGTGGAATCCGGCGAACGGCGCGAAAACTGCGTAAATACCTTCAAGGCGCTTATGAAGATGGATATTATCCCGGTGGTGAACGAAAACGACTCGGTTTCGGTCGAGGAGATCGTCTTCGGGGACAACGACAAGCTTTCGGCGATTGTCGCAGGGCTTATCGGCGCCGAGCTTTTAATAATCCTGACCGATATAGAAGGATTATTTGACGGCAACCCGCGTGAAAATCCCGACGCTAGGCTGGTGCACACGGTGAGGGAGATAACACCGGAGATAAGGGACATGGCCGGGCAAAGGGGCAGCACCCGCGGCACCGGTGGGATGATAACCAAGCTTGAGGCCGCCGAATACGCGATGAATGCCGGTGTGGACGCGTATATCATAGATGGAGGAGATCCCAAGCGCATTTACGACGTAATAGACGGACGCAGTATAGGCACGCATTTTATAGCAAAAACAGATAGGGGTGTCCAGTGATGACCAAGATTGAAAAAATGGGGGAAAAAGCAAAATCCGCCGGGCGGGTTTTGATGACCAGCCCGACGCTTGTAAGAAACAAAGCGCTTGATATGATAGCCGGGGCGCTGCTTGACAAAAAGGCCGATATCTTAGCCGCCAACGCGGCGGATTTGGCCGAGGCGGAAAAAAATAGCATGGGTACGGCGATGCTTGACCGCCTGCGGCTTTCTGAGGCAAGAATAGAGGAAATGGCGCGGGGGGTAAAAGCCGTGGCCGCCGAGGAGGATCCCATAGGGAAGGTTATTGAGGGAACCGTGCGCCCGAACGGACTGCAGATTCTTAAAACCCGTGTGCCATTAGGAGTGGTCGGGGTGATATTCGAGTCCCGGCCGAACGTCACGTCGGACGTGGCGGCGCTCTGCCTGAAATCGGCTAACGCGGTTATTCTGCGCGGCGGTAAAGAAGCCTTCAGTTCCAATTCAGCGCTGACAAAAATCATGCGCGAAGCGGTCGCCTGCGCCGGTCTGCCCGAGGACTGCGTACAGCTTATAGAAGACACCTCGCGCGAATCGGCCAAAGAGATGATGTGCCTAAAGTCGCTGGATCTGCTTATTCCCAGAGGGGGGAAGGGGCTTATAAACGCGGTGGTGGAAAACGCGAAGGTTCCGGTGATTGAAACCGGTGCGGGCAACTGCCATATGTATATTGACGCGGCGGCGGATTTCGGCAAGGCCGTGGAGCTTGTCTTCAACGCGAAAACCTCCCGCCCGTCGGTCTGCAACGCCATAGAGACGCTGCTGGTGCACGAGACCGCCGCGCAGGATGTACTGCCGGCTATAGCCGACAGGCTGCTTGAAAAATCGGTGGAGATAAGAGGCTGCGAAAAAACCCGGCTGCTGCTGCCAGGTGCCCTTCCCGCGACCGATGAGGATTACGCCACCGAATTCAACGATTATATTTTGGCGGTGAAAATAGTCGCGTCGCCCACACAGGCGGCGGAGCATATCGCTCAGTATACAAGCGGGCACAGCGAATGCATAGTGACCGAAGATTATGAAACCGCCCGGTGGTTTACAAAAACGGTGGACGCGGCCGCGGTGTATGTCAACGCCTCCACGCGCTTTACCGACGGCGGGGAGTTCGGCCTTGGCGCCGAGATAGGCATATCTACCGGCAAGCTGCACGCAAGGGGCCCTATGGGCATAGAGGCACTTACCTCCACAAAATATGTGGTGTTTGGAAACGGGCAGATAAGAGAGTAAGGTCAACAAAATAAAAAGGACGTGGCTTGCGTCACGCCCTTTTACAGTAAAAGGCCTCAGTCTTTAATATTCTTATATTTTCGCTTGGTAGCCATGCCGCCGCGGATATGACGCTGGGCCTTGTTGATATCCAGAACCTGTTTGACGTCTCCGTAGAGCTGGGGATCCAGTAATTTAAGCCTTTCGGCAACGTCTTTATGAACGGTCGATTTGCTGACGTGGAATTTTTTCGCAGCAGCTCTGACAGTCGCTCTGTGTGCTTTTATGTATTCGCCGAGCTCAATGGCTCTCTCATCATACGCTCCCTTCACATGTGCCGCCTCCCGCTATAACGTGATATAGTCGCAGATTTTTTGCCGCGTTTCATAAGTTCGACTATAACCATTACTATGCGTTCACCGCGTAAGATATACCTGCCGGGTGTCCGCAAGTGCCCGTCCCAAGGCGATTTTCCGCCTGTCTATAGCAAATTGTTCGTAAAAAATATAAAGGAGTAAATGCATTATGATGGAACTGCCCGAAAGCCATAATCTGGCCAAACAACTGAACGAAACCCTTAAAGGCAAAGTGATAAGAAAAGCCGCCGCGAACTCTTCCCCGCACGGATTTGCGTTTTATTTCGGCGACCCCGCGCTTTACAACGAGCGGCTGACAAAAAAACCGTTCGGCCATGCGCAGGCGAACGGAGGGCAGCTCGAGCTGTTTTTCGGGGATATGCGGGTGGCGCTGAACGACGGCGCGAACCTCAGATATTTTTTGTCGGAGGCTCCGCTGCCAAAAAAGCACCAGCTGTATATAGAATTTGAGGATTCCTCGTCCCTTGTAGTAACGGTGCAGATGTATGCCGGGATTATGGCATTTAAAGAAGGCGAGCATGACAATTTTTATTATAAAATCGCAAAAGAAAAACCCACGCCGCTTGGCAGTGAGTTTGATCTTTCATATTTTAAGTCTTTAAAAGAATGCGAGAAATACGAAAAGCTTTCGGCCAAAGCGTTTTTGGCGACAGAGCAGAGAATCCCGGGGCTTGGCAACGGGGTATTGCAGGATATTCTGTGGAACGCGCTCATACATCCCAAAACAAAAATGGGAGCTCTCACGGCCAAACAGTTTGACATATTATATAAAGCCGTAAAGGGAACCCTTGCGGAGATGACAAGAGAGGGCGGGCGTGACACCGAGCGGGATATATTCGGGCACAGTGGCGGATATATCTGCAAGCTGAGCAAAAACACCTTGGGGCGGCCCTGCGAACGGTGCGGTACGTCTATAGAAAAAGCGGCTTATCTAGGCGGCGCCGTGTATTTTTGCCCGGCCTGCCAGCCGGTTATTACGGCAAAATGACGATTTAAAAATTATTATATTAGAGCAAATTGAATCTTTCTTATGACCTATAATAAATTCAATTGCTCTAAAAATATAAACATAAAAAAATGATCCGCCTAACCCAGCCAAGAGTTACGGATCATTTTTTTGATTCAAATGTACTGACCGCCTTTTAAGCGGTACTGCCCTGTGTTTTTATCTGGTCAAATACCTGCCAAGAATTTCAAAACCGGCTCAAGATATTTTTCGTCCGTCCAGTCACTTACGTCACCGGCAAAAGTCCCGCCTCCGTTTTCGGATGCGTCATTATTGTTTTTGGCTTTCTGCACCATGCGTATAATCATCTTGTCGAGACCCTTCATCTTTTGAAGGTCGAATTTTCCGCGGCAATAGAAAAACGGCATGCCGCTCATCTCGGATGTGAAATTCGCGTTACGCAGATTTTTAAGCAGCTCCTCCGACGACTCGGTGGCTCCCACGGCAAAAACCGCGGTGCGTTTACCGCTTAAAAGCGCAGAGTTTTTTTTGACAAACGAAAGTCCGGCGATTCTGCCCGCATACACCCCTCCGCCGAAAATAACGCAGGAATATTCCCGCAGCTTGGCTTCCGTCACCTCCCGGCGCTCTGCTATGTCACAGCCGGTTTTGCTCTTTAGCCACTCGGCATAGACCTTTGCTCCGCCATATTTTGACTGATAAACGACTAAAGCCTTTGACATAAAGCTTCCCTCCGTGTTATAAAATATTCGATATGTTTAAAATTGTCACCTTGATGTGGATAAGCCTGTTGAAAATGTGGAGAATGTACAATTAAATACTACTGCTTATAGAAGATATATGTTCAATCAGCTGACGTGCTGTGCGCGGGGTTCGGCGGCCGCGGTTAAGAGCCCACTTGCCTGCTTGCTTCGTGAGCAGCTCACCGCCGATTTTCAGTCCGGCGCGGCGCGCCAAAAACTCCACGATGTTGGTAAATTCTGCCTCGGTCAGCGAGGGAAAAGGGACACGCAGGCCGAATCTGTCGGCGAGCGAGATTTTTTCCTGCATGGTTTCGGAGCGGTGCAGGTCGTTGCCCTCACGTTCGCTGAAATTTTCTTTTACTATATTCCGGCGGTTGGATGTGGCATAAACCACAGTGTTTTCGGGGCAGGAGGAAAGTCCGCCCTCCAAAAGGCTTTTGAGCGGAGCATAGAGCGAATCCTCCCGGTCAAATGTGATATCGTCAATAAACAGAATGAATTTTTGGGGTTTTTCCGCAATCATCTGTAAAAGCGGGCGCAGGCTGCCTACGGTCGCTTTTGGTATTTCAATAATACGAAGGTTCCAGCAGTCCGAGCGGGTGAGCAGAGACTTGACCGAGGCGGATTTTCCGGTGCCGCTGTCGCCATACAGCAGCATATTGGATGCGGCGCTGCCACGCAGCAAAATGCGGGTATTGCGCAGCACAGCGTCCCGCTGACGGTCATAGCCGATCATTTCATCCTGTTTGAGGGCGCCGGTATGCAAAATTGGGATCACCGAGCCGTTCTCCCAGATAAAAGCGCGCGCGTCACAAAAGACCCCGCAGCCGTTATCGCGGTATGAACGCACGGTTTCACTCAGTGAGAGCGGTTTACCCGCCGGCCAGTCGGGCAGGTTTTCATATGTTCCGTCGAAATCGCTGCCCAGCTTTTTTTTCATATGCTCCTTGAGCGTGCGGCTGTCAAGAACCGCCAATTGATTAAGCGCCAAAAAATCATGCCCGGCGGCGGCTAAAAGAGCTTCGTCCGGCGTACCCTTTAAAAAGGCAAGTGAAAAAGGATTTTCATCCCGGTCGGTTTCATGGCGCAAAAGGTCGCCGAAGTCTTTAAAGCCTTCATTCCGCAGGTGAAAAAACATTTCGCCGTAAAATGAAAGCAAAGCCTTGGGCAGGGGCGTTGGAGAGTCAAGGCAGGTGAAAAAATCAAGCGCCGCTTTTACGGGATTTTTTTTAAGCAGATTTCTGTAAACGCAAAGGGAGCGCAGCTTTGCGGCGAGTGATTCCGGCATAATACGGCCTCCAGTGATTTTATAATTAAACAGTATTATAAAAGATCAAATTGCTTTTAAGTATAAAAATTATATATCGGCAGGATAAGAATGTCAATCTCCGAAAACAAAAATTGACATCCCGTACAATTGTGCTGACAGCTATTGACATTGCCCGAAGGCGGCTATATAATAAATAACAAAGGGCAGATACCGTTTAAGAGGCGGTCAGTCCAGCGTTACAAAAAATGATCCGTAACTTTTGACTGAAGTTGGGCGGATCATTTTTTTATGTTCCGAAGAATTTCGTCGAGCTTTGCTAATATTAGAATTAACAATTCTACGATTATATCCTTGTTCTCCATAAAAACCACTTCCTTTCACTTTTTAATCAATAACTTGATTGAAAGAGTGATTTTTAAAGAAGTGGACTGACCTACCCTTTGCCTTAAACGATTATACTGCCCTCCGGGACACATAGCGTCTGATTGTATTTTAATTCAACTTATGGTAATTGTCAATCGCAAATTGTGCTGACAGCTATTGACATTGCCTGAACGTGGCTATATAATAAAAACAGAGGACAGATATCGTTTAAGAGGCGGTCAGTCCAGTTGAATCAAAAAAATGATTCGCACCTTTTGACTGGTGGGCGAATCATTTTTTTATGTTCCGAAGAATTTCGTCGAGCTTTGCTAATATTAGAATTAACAATTCTACGATTATATCCTTGTTCTCCATAAAAACCACTTCCTCTCACTTTTTAATCAATAGCTTGATTGAAAGAGTGATTTTTAAAGAAAGTGGACTGACCGCCCTTACCTTAAATGATTATACTGCCCTCTGGGACACATAGCGTCCGATTGTATTTTACCTCAAACAGTGTTATTTGTAAATTGATTTGGAGTGCACCTCCCAGAAAAATTCCAGAATTCTTGGTTTTTTCCTTGACCTATACGACAAAAGATGCTAATATATGAGTGCGGGAACACCGCGATAAAAAAATACAGGCAGTCTGCCAGGTGCGAGCACACCCGGCAAGACCTATGTGGGTATCCGACTACCACACACAGCGGCCATCAC
>DOZQ01000257.1:0-4572 GCA_003517915.1 Oscillospiraceae bacterium
CTGAAAAATTTACCGTCGGCGACAATATAGAGGCTCCCGACGCGGTTATGGTGCGTTCGGCATCGCTGCACGACACCGAGCTGCCGGCATCTCTAAAGGCGATTGCGCGGGCGGGCGCCGGAGTCAACAACATCCCGGTGGANNGCCCGGCGCGAACGCGAACGCCGTCAAGGAGCTTGTGGTGGCGGGGCTGCTGCTCTGCTCACGCAAGGTGATACCGGCCATAAACTGGGCCCTCACCCTAAAGGGCAAGGGCGAGGAGGTCGGAAAGCTGGTTGAAAAGGGCAAGGGCGCTTTCGTCGGGCCGGAGATACAGGGTAAGAAGCTTGGGGTCATTGGCCTTGGCGCCATCGGTATTCAGGTCGCAAATGCCGCAAACCGGCTCGGGATGAACGTCTACGGCTATGATCCCTATATATCGGTCGACGCGGCGTGGAATCTTTCGCGGGATATTTTCCATGCGCAGAGCCTGAAGGTCATTTTTGCCGAGTGCGATTATATATCGCTGCACCTTCCGCTTAACAAGGATACGAGCGGGTTTATAAACAAAGAGGCCTTCGCTCAGATGAAGGACGGCGCGCGCATTTTGAATTTTTCGCGCGCGGCGCTGGTAAACGACGCCGATATCGTCGAGGCGCTGGATAGCGGCAGGGTCGCGGCTTATGTTGTGGATTTCCCTACCGACGAGATTTTAGGGGTCGAGGGGGTTATCGCCATACCTCATTTGGGCGCATCCACCCCGGAATCCGAGGACAACTGCGCTACTATGGCGGCCCGTCAGCTAATAGATTTTTTGGAAAACGGCAATATCTGCAATTCGGTCAACCTGCCGGACGTTGAAATGCCTTACAGCGATTATCCGCGCGTGTGTATTGTCCACCGCAATATCCCCAACATGCTCACCCAGATAGCGGGATTGTTCGCAAAGGCCAACATCAACATCGAAAATATGCAGAACCGTTCCAAAAAGGATTACGCCTACACCATGATGGATATCGTCTCGGACAGCTTTGACGAAGTGGTCAAAGAGATTGAGGCGGTCGATGGGATAATCCGCGTGAGGGTTATAAAATAATTTTAAAACCATAAAAAATCCGCCTCTACAGTTCAAGGGGGCGGATTTTTTTATGATTATTTGTTTTCAGGTGGTCTGAGTGTAACGGTGGTTTTTATATTCCTTGGGGGTCATGCCGGAGTAGATGCGAAACACCTTAGAAAAATAACTCTGGCTGCCGAAGCCCGAAGCGGCGGCAATTTCTGAAAGAGAAAGCAAGTCTTCGTTAATGCACTTCTTTGCGTTTTCGACACGAAGGCGGTTGAGGTAATTTGAGAACGAGACACCCATATGATCCTTAAAAACCCTGCTGAAATAAGCGGGGGTCAAAAAGACCTTCTCCGCAGTTTCCTCCAGCGTGATCTTGTCAGAAAACTTCTCTTTTATATACTGGATGGCGGGCAGCAGGTCGCCCCTGTCTTTTTTCGGATTCTCAATTACCTGCGCCGAAAACTTTTTAAACGCGGTGTCCAGCCAGTCGGAAATTTCCTCTATGGTGGCGAGGGAGGCGATTTCCTTCATGTATTTGGAGGTGCTGCCGAACAGGGAATAATTGACCCCGATACGGGCTGCCATGCGCGAAAGAATCAAGGCAAGCTCGATAGCCCGCGCCTTGATTGCCGAAAAATCCGAGGAGGAAAAGCTTCTGAAATTGTCAATAAGATCCTTTAAAATTTCGTTCGCGTACTGCTCGTTTCCTTTTAAAACATTGAAAAACAGCGCGTCCTCCTTGTCAATGAGCGCGTGGGCGGAGACTGTTATGTTTGAATCGGTATAATAAGCCTCCAAAGGCAGGCTGTTTTGGGCAAACGAAACAGGAAAATAGGCAAAAAGATCGGTTAAAGCGCGCAGTTTTTCCGCGGAGACGACCGCGAAGGTGTTTAAAACCGTTTCTAAATCCCGCTTTTTCTCGTGCGAAAGCGAAAACCTGTTAACAAGACTTTCAAGCAAATAATCGCGCTCGTCTCCGATTAAAATTGGTCCGGCCAAAAGGAACTCGGCGTTTTTTTCATTTGTTTTACCCAATGGAACGGCAAAATGATATAGCCCCAGCCGACAGGTATAAAGATATGGCTCTCCGGTTTTTTTCGCGTGAAACGCCGCATAGCTTACTTCTCTGCGGCAGTTTTGGTGGCCGGGAAAATACTCGCTCAGCATGGGACAAATTTCGCAGTGGGAATCACTGTAGCATTCAAGAGCCTCCGGTGCGCCGAGGCAGGGTTGGCACCTGATGTCTGTGGTCAGGCGGACGGTTTGGCATAAGAATTCAATATTTTCGAAATTGTCAGGGAATTCGTTGTGAGACATAAGGGCTCCCCTTTTCAGTAGATTTGTGTATTGCTATTATAGCACATCATTTTTGCAAGCTCAAAACAAAATTCGCTAAAAAAAGGAATAAATTAATCCTTTTTTAGCGAATTTGCTTTTTATGTGCAGTTTTATCAGAAAATTAAGCGATTACTCCGCGTCTACAGCGGCCATGTGCTTTATAAGATCCAGAACCTTGTTGGAATAACCCCACTCGTTGTCATACCATGCAACCAGCTTTACAAAATTCGGGTTGAGCATAATGCCCGCCTTGGAATCAAACACAGAGGTGCGCACCTCGGAATAAAAATCGCTCGAGACCACATCTTCGTCGGTATATCCCAAAATGCCCGACATATAGGTTTCGCTGGCTTCTTTAACCGCCGCGCAGATTTCTTCATAGGTGGCGGCTTTCTCAAGCCTTACGGTCAAATCGACGACCGAAACGTCAAGCACAGGCACGCGCATGGACATGCCGGTCAGCTTGCCCTTGAGTTCGGGGATAACCAGCGCACAGGCCTTGGCGGCTCCGGTGGAGGAGGGTATGATGTTGCCGGCGGCGGCGCGTCCGCCTCTCCAGTCCTTCTTCGAAGGGCCGTCGACGGTTTTCTGGGTGGCGGTGGTCGCGTGCACGGTGGTCATGAGGCCTTCCGCAATGCCGAATTTATCGTTGATGACCTTGGCTAAGGGAGCCAGGCAGTTGGTGGTGCAGGAAGCGTTTGAGACCACGGTCATATCCTTTGTGTATTTGTCAAGGTTGACGCCGCAGACAAAAGTCGGGGTCTCTTTATCCTTGGCGGGGGCGGAGATGATGACCTTTTTGGCGCCGGCCTTGAGATGGCGCTCGGCGTCCAGCTGCTTGGTGAACACGCCGGTGGACTCCACCACATATTCGGCACCGCAGACACCCCAGGGAATTTCCTCGGGATTTTTTGCCGCGTAAACGTTGATTTTCTGTCCGTTGACGACCAGCTTGTCGCCCTGAACTTCGACAGTGCCGTTAAAACGGCCGTGAACCGTGTCGTATTTTACCATGTAGACCATGTAATCCAGATCAATAAACGGGTCGTTGATCCCGACTACCTCATAGATATCCGGCTGCGAAACCGCGGCGCGGAAAACCAGTCTGCCGATTCGGCCAAAGCCGTTAATACCAATTTTAATCATGCTTTTTAACCTCCATTAAACTAATACTCAGTCGTTATAGGATATATTTTAAACGTTCATAGAAAATTATGCAAGTTGTTTGTTTATTTTTTAACGTTACGGAGATGATTTTGTAGACTGTTACAAATATCCTGTGTATATATAAAAAATAGTAGTATAGTCACCGGACTTGAAAACATCACAGAATTTTCGGGGATATTTTTCTATTGGGGTAGGAAAAACTCGGTGTATGCCAGAGCCGTTTCTTTCCTATAGCAATTTGATTTAACGTATACCATAGGAAGGTATCAAATTGCTATAAAAATTAATTTTAAGCTGTCTTTCTCGCCGTTTATACGGCAACCGAAAGACATAACACATAGCAAATGGACATTTCATATCCCATGTGATTTTTCAGTATACGTTTTGTCAATTTGCTATAATTGCCGCAACTCGGTTATTTGTTCTTCTACCGCTTTAATGTGCGTATATATTCGTTTCATAGCATTGTACCCTGGTGTAGTTTATTATTCTACATCAGGGAACCTTTTGTTTATTGTCCGTTTTTACTAGAGTGATTCACGGCCGGGATGTGCTTTGTCATTGACTGGATAATAGGAACCGTACTAACACATGCCGGCATAAACTATACTGTCCCGGTTTTGTTTGGCGTTCTTGTTTTGATATGGTTCATTACCCATGAGCCAAGCGCTATATTGGAAAACTTTTAGAGCATAGAAATTTCGCTTCTGAATTTTCTTATAAAAATCTTAGGAAAAATGAACCGCTCCCCACCGCTTAATCGGTGGGGTATCAGGCGTTATGGAACGCCCCAGAGGGGCGGGATTTTATACCCGGAATTTTGGCGCCGGACTTTATTTTTGCATATGCGAAGCGAACGTTCCGGCGCAGCCGGTTAAAAGTGACAGTTGATAAACAAGCAGATGAGGAGGGGAATTTATTATGAACACACAAGAAAAAAATCTGTTAGGTGTCCCTCTTAATGAGGGCGAAACCGTCAGCGATGAAACGGTCACTGAATTATCAAACGGAAAGGGCGAGGA
>DOZQ01000257.1:4636-4786 GCA_003517915.1 Oscillospiraceae bacterium
ATGGCCGGGAGTTTGTCGGTTGAGACCTGCGGCAGTGTATTTGCATCCTCTTCCCGTCAAGCCAGCGCCAACTACGGCGTTGACGGCAAAGGCAGAGTCGGGATGTATGTTGAGGAAAAAAACCGGAGCTGGTGCAGCTCCAGCGCCGAC
>DOZQ01000047.1 GCA_003517915.1 Oscillospiraceae bacterium
AATTGAGGATCAAGGCTACGATGTAATCGCGTAATAACCGGATTTATGTAATGTAATCGGAATGAACCGCCTCTCGCGGCCAGCTTGCCGGCCGGGAATTTATGAGGAGCGGTTCATTCCGATTTTAATTCTGGAATAAGAGGATAGAAACATTTATCCATGTTTGTGGGAAAAATTGACCTATACATCTAACCTAAAAAAGTGTATAATAATTATGAGATTCTAATGCATATTTCACAGAGGAAATTGAATATAATTGCACAAATAATTTATTTTTACTCATTTTCTCTGAGCAGTTTATATGAGGAGGTGACGCTGCGAACCGTTAATCAATATGCATTATATTAGTTTTTGAACCAAAAAAATCAAGGAGGATCATATGAAAAGGAAAGCTTTGGCACTTACACTCGCGGTTATTATGGCCGCGATGATTATTCCGGCCGCAAGCTTTGGCGCTTTGGCCGCCGACCCCCAGTATAACGGCGAGACCTGGTACAGTGAGATAGGCGTAACCCAGATAGGGCGCGAATATCCGCACTCGTCTTATGTTACATACCAAAACGACCCGGCGCTTGCGCTGGCAAACGAGAAATCGGTTTTCACAAAGGATCCGGCAAGATCGGATTATTATCAGCTTTTAAGCAGTGAAACCGAATGGAAGTTCTTTTTTGCCAGAAGTCTTTCCGAGCGCCTGGTAAGGGGCGACGACCGCTCCAAGCTCACCTACGGCAGCGAGGTCGGCTGGAACACCGCCGGCTGGGATACCATCCCGGTGCCCTCGAACTGGCAGCAGATAAGGGGTGAGAACCTCTCTTTCAAATACGAGCCGCCGGTTTATCAAAACCATCATTACCCGTGGTACGGCACCGAGACCGAAAACATCTCGCAGTATACCACCGCGCCGACCACCAACAACACTGTCGGCCATTATCAAAGAACCTTCACGCTGGATGAGGGCTGGGAAAACCGCAACACCTTTATATGCTTCGACGCGGTGGACTCCTGCTTCTATTTATGGGTAGACGGCAATTTCGTCGGCTACGCGGAGGACAGCTTTACCGCGTCGCACTTTAACCTGACGCCCTACCTTGACCCGGCGCTTGACGAGCATGTTCTGTCGGTGCAGGTTTACAAGTGGTCGACCGGCAGCTACCTTGAAAATCAGGATACTATTCATCATTCCGGCATCTTCCACGACGTGTATCTTTATTCAAAGGATTCTCTCGAGCTGCGCGACTATTTCATCACCACCGACTTGGACGACAACTATGTAAACGCTACGCTGAACCTTGAGGCGAACGTGCGCAACTTAGGCCAGAATAATCCCGCGCCGGCCACCGTGGAGGCGACACTCTACGACGCGCAGGACAGGCCGGTTTGGGACGCGCCGCTGGTTATAGCGGCAGATCTTTCGGGCAAAGCAGTGGGCGAAGAGATTGTCGTAAGCGGCAGTAAATTGGTCGAGGCTCCGGCTTTATGGTTCGCGGACACCCCGAATCTCTACCGTCTGCTGATTCAGGTAAAGCAGGGCGGCGTTGTTCGCGAGACAATAGTTCAGCGGTTCGGTTTTCGCGAAATAGGCAAAAAGACCATTTTGAAAAACGGGATAACCAAGGAAAGCATGATCATAAACGGCAAAAAGATAATGCTGCGCGGCGTCAACCGTTCTGAGACCGACCCGTATAAGGGTCGAGCCATCGGCCCGGACGAGATTACAAAAGACCTTCAGCTCATGAAGAGCCACAACGTCAACGCGCTGCGCATGTCGCATTACCCCAACCATCCCTATACCTACGCGCTCGCGGACGAGTGGGGCATTTACGTTTGCGACGAGGCCAATGTGGAGTCGCATTACGCCGCGACCAGCTCCGGTATACCGTCGAGGTGGGCCAACTGGATTCCGCCGGTTATGGACAGGATGCAGAACATGGTCGAGCGCGACAAAAACCACTCGTCGGTCGTGATCTGGTCGCTGGGCAACGAGGCGACTTACAATAACGACGCGTCTCAGGCGCTTAACGAAAATGTTTATAGCATGTACGCGGCCTCGGCCTGGACGGTTAGAAGAGACCCCACAAGGCTAAGGAAATATGAGCGCGACAACCGCTTTTACAGGACGCAGCCGCGCGTAAACTCCATAGTGGATATCACCAGCCGGCAGTATCCGTCGCCATCGGGTACGAGCAGCGAGGTCAACGGCACCTCCACCGTTTCCCCCTATATCTGGTCGGAGTACGCCCACGCGATGGGCAACGGCCTGGGCCATTTTGACGAATACTGGGCGATTGCCAGAGCCAACGAAAACCACAACGGCGGCTTTGTCTGGGACTGGATCGACCAGACGGTCATGATGGAGGTCGTCAACACCTATGCCTATCAGTTTGCCGACCCGCAGTATACAAACGAGACGGTCAGCATAAATGGCACGGTCGAAGAGGGCATGAACGGCTCAAAGGCCGTAAACGGTCACTATTTCCATAACGCGCCCTCGCCGACGGCGAGAAGCAGCGCCGTCACGCTGGAAGCGTGGGTAAAACCCGAAAGAAACGCGAACGCCCACAACACCATTATCTCAAAGGGAGACAGCGGCTATACCCTAAAGCTCGACAAGCGCAGCGGCCACGTGCTGGAATTCTTTATGAACGGCTACAGCCCGGGAACGGTCACCTACAATATGCCGGACGAATTCTATGACGGCGAATGGAAGCACATAGTCGGCGTCGCGCAGGCTAACCGGCTGTACCTCTATTACAACGGCGCTTTGGTAGGTCAGGGTAATACCGGCGCGGCGCCTTACGACACCCAGACCGGCAGGGGAATCACGGTAGGCAACGCCCCCGATTACACAGACCGGCGCTTCGTGGGGCTTATAAACTCGGTGGGCGTTTATAACGTAGGGCTGACCGCCGAGCAGGTCACAGATGCTTGGAACGCCAAGACCCTGTTTGCGGCCGCCGCCGAAAATATTGTCTACAAGGCGGATTTCAGCGACAGCGATATTATAGTAAGCAGCACAAATTATCCTGAGGGGGAATATTACGGCTTCGGCGGCGATTTCAGCCCGAGCAATGACAATGACTTCTGCGCGAACGGCATAATCAACGCCAACCGCGAGGTGTCGGCGGAGCTTATCCAAATGAAGAAAACCCATCAGGAAATTTCTTTCTATTCCGACAACGCGGACGACGGCGCAAAAGACGGCAGGATCCGCATAGTCAACGAATTCTTAAATACCAATTTGGATCAATACACCATCAGCTGGAAGCTGACCGAGGACTCCAAAACCCTCCAGTCGGGGACACTTGAGAATTTCGCGCTCGCGCCGCTCGGCGAGACGACCGTACAGCTTCCCCTTGAGCAAGTCGACGCCAAGCCCGGGTCGGATTATCTTCTTGTGCTCACCGCGACAATGAAGGGGACGGCTCCCTGGACGGCCGGAGCGAATCACGAGGCGGCTTTTCAGGAATTCACGCTGGATTATGAAACGGCTTTGCTTCCCGGTCTTAATTTCAGCGCCATGTCCGCTCTCCAGAGCACGGAAACCGACAGCGCTTATGTGGTGACCGGCACAAACTTCGAGGTCGCCATCAGCAAGAGCACCGGTTATATCACCTCCTATAAAGTCGGAGGCAAGGACATTCTCACCTCGGGGCCGAAGCCTAACTTCTATAAGGCTCCCATTTCAAATGACGACACCGGCAACAATCCCACCCGCTGGAACGCCTTCAGAAACATGGCGGACGGTCTGGTGATCGACACGGCGCAGACGACCGCCGATGTGCGCGAGAAAGTAGCCATGTTCGATTTCGTCGGCACCCTTCCGGCCGCGCTGAACGGTGCTACCGAAACACTGAGATATATTATAACCGGCGACGGCCAGATAGTGGTCGACAACACCGTAATCCCGAACGGCAGCTTAGGCAGCCTGCCGCGCATAGGCATGCGGATGATGGTGGCCGACGGCTATGATAAGGTCGAATATTACGGCCGCGGCCCGTGGGAAAATTACATCGACCGCAAATCCGGCTCCAAAATCGGCGTATATTCGGGCACAGTGGAGGAGATGGACGAGACGAATTATGTCCGCCCGCAGAATTTCGCTAACCGCACCGACGTGAAATGGACCTCGCTTACCGACGCTCAGGGCGACGGAATCATGATTTCTTCGCTAGATGCGTTTGAGACCAGCGCGACCCATTACATCGAAGAGGATATGTATCAAAAACGTCACTGGTGGCAGGTGCCGAAGCAGACCGATACGGTGCTGAGCGTTGACATGAGAATCCGGGGACTTGGCAACGCCAGCTGCGCGGGTTCGGAGGCTCTGGGTGAGCATCAGGTAAACGGAACCGCGACCTGGCGTCAGACCTTCCGCATCTCTCCAATTAGTTCCGCGACTGACAAAATGGCGGAGAGTAAGCTTAATCCCGTAAGTATGCTGCCGGTGCAGAATATTCTTATCGACGGCGTGCCGCTTGAAGGCTTCACTCAGGGCAGAAGCGGCTATGAAGTTTTGCTGCCTCCGAACTCCGTCCGCCAGCCGGCGGTTGTGAGTGCAGTGCTAGCCGATCCGGCCGCTGAGGTAAGCATTGAGCAAATCGAGTATTATCCAGGAACCGCAAAGGTCACAGCGACCTCGCCGTCCGGATTTACCAGCGTTTATACCATAGACTTCAAAATAATAGCGGAAGACTTTATCTACGCTGAGACTCTGCCGTCCGGCGGCACCGCGGCAAGCAGAAACGATTGGTCGAACAGTCACCTGGTCGGATGGGGCATTTTGGGCATATGCCAGTGCGGCGCCAATGACCACGCCGACCTGAGCATACGGCTGTCGAAAAACGGCACCAGCTCAACGGCGGACGGCAATATGATGCGTTTTGACCACGGCCTCGGCATCCATGCGGACGGCTGGGTGACCTATGACACCTCGGCCTATGATTTTGATAAATTTACATCTTGGATCGGCATTAACTATTGCCAAACCAGCGCGACCGCCAATGTCATTTTCCGTGTACAGGTGATGTACGAGGACGGCAGCACAGAAGAAATCTTCACCAGCCGCCCGAAGCGTGCCGCCACAAACGGTACAGTCGCAAACGGCGGACTGCCCGAATACATCGAGGTGGATATCCCCGAGAATGTCAAGGCCATAAGACTGCATTCGGACGCAAACGGCAGCAACGGCAACGACCATTCGGTCTGGGCCGACGCGAAATTTACCTTTGACACACCGACGTGGGACAATATTGCGGATTATCTGGCAATTCCTCTTGAGAAGGGCCAGCAGCAGGGTAACATGCCAAAAGCGCCGGTAGGCTGGGAATTCGAGCTTATAGAAAGCTCGGACGCAAACGTAATGAACGAAGAACTGTACATTCCCGAGCTTGCCTACTCTCAGCGCGAGGTACAAATGAAATTCAGGGTCACAGAGAGAAAGGCCGAGCCGCAAAAGACAGAGGAGGTCACCGTCACAGTGACGATTCCGAAAATCGACGCGGACAAAGAAGCTCTTTCCGAGCTGATCGACCGGGCAAACGTGATCAATCAGGGGGATTACACTTCCGTGAGCTATGCAGCGCTAACGGCGGCCTTGGACGCCGCCCAAGTGGTTTATGACGACGACACCGCGACGCAGGCCGAGGTTGACTCATCGGCTCAGGCGCTTTCTGAGGCGCTGGACGCGCTTGTCGTGCAAGAGGTTGTATTTGTCGAGGAATCTGACGAACACCTCACCTTCTCAGGAGGCTGGAGCCAGCGTGCGCAGATAGGCAAATTCTCCGGTCATATCGCGATGCAGGCGTCAAAGCTAGGCGAGAGCATGAGCTTCAAATTCAAGGGCAGCTACTTTGAGATTTTAAGCTACAAATCCTATTCTCAGGGGATGTTCGACATATATGTCGACGGC
>DOZQ01000141.1:0-1385 GCA_003517915.1 Oscillospiraceae bacterium
GACGAATGGCCGAACGCGTGGTAGATGGCGTTTTCCAAAAACGGCTGCAGCACGATTTTCGGCGTCTTATAATCCAAAAGCCGTTCCTCCGCCTCAATCTTATAAGAAAACTGGTCTTTATAGCGCACGCCCTGAATCTGCAAATAGTTTTCGGCGTGCGCGACCTCTTCGCGCACGGTTATCATTTCCCTGCCCTTGCTGAGGCTTATGCGAAACAGCTTGCCCAGCGACGACACCATAGTAACCGCGCCTTTATTGTCCCCCTTTTCGCACATCCATAATATAGAGTCCAGAGTGTTGTAGAGAAAATGCGGATTTATCTGCGCCTGAAGCGCCCTGATCTCGGTTTTTCTAAGCTCCCGCTGCTCCCGCCTTATCTGCTCCATCAGCTCTCTTATTCGGCTGGTCATGTTGTTGTAGCTGGCCGACAAACGCCTTACCTCGACAAATCCGTCCTCCCAGACATAGGTGGTAAACTGATTGTCCTGCGCGATTTCCATTGCCTTTATAATGCGGTTGACCGGCTTGGAGACGTATCGGGCAATGGCGGCGGCGAACAGCAGTATCAAAAAGAACACGGCGACATAGGCGAACGCCATGTATCGTATTATCTCATTCATGGTCTCCCTGGTTTCCTGCATATAGGATATGCCTATAAGCTTCCAGTTGTTTTTTAGGGTCGAGATGACCATAACGATATCCTCATTATAAAAATAGGCGCCGTTCTCCTTATCCTTTATGAATCCCCAGTCCTCCTCGGCGCGCATGCCGGCGTTGAGCATCTGCTGCTGCGGGTGATATATAATCCTGCCGTCGGGGCCCATTACAAATACATAGCCGCGCTGGCCTATATTTATATTTCGGCAGTATTCGTCTATAGTTGCAAAGCTCATGTCAATAGCGACGGTATATTTGATCTTATTATCCCATTTGACGGCCGTGGAATAATAATTCGTAATGACCCAAGGGTAATAATTTTGAAACAGATTTTGCACATGCGGCGTTGAAAACCTGATATCCTCCGCCGTTTCGGCCTCCGTCTCGTCATACCACTGCTGCGAGCCAAGCGTTATATTTTGTTTTATATCGATGCTTTGCGGCGAATATTTATAGACCTCCCCCAGCTCATCAAAAAGGGTTATGGAGACAATATCCGGGCTGAGCATCTGGCTGGTGTTGAGATACGCCTGCATTTCGTCAGGGGTATAGCGGAAAATATTCGTGGAGATACCGGAGGAAATACTCAGCATATTATCGACATAGTTGTCCAGCGTGGTAGTCGTCTGCCCCACTACCTGCTCGGTGTTGGTTATGGCGGCGTCCGCGACTATGCTGCGCATTTTGTCAAAGGTCAAAAGGAATACAAAAAACATGGCGATCAGCGA
>DOZQ01000141.1:1437-8789 GCA_003517915.1 Oscillospiraceae bacterium
TACCGACATGCTCATTCACCGTCTGCCGGCGTTTCCCCCGAAGTTCTGGAGATATGCGACGCGCGCATCTCTCCGGGGGACTGGCCGAAATATTTTTTAAAGCAATAAGAAAAATAATGCTGATCAGAATAACCGCACTGATCCGCGACCTCAAAAACCCGCAATGATGTGGTTAAGATAAGCTCCTTCGCGGCTTCCATCCTCACCTTGATAAGGGCGTCTTTAAATGGCAGGCCTATTTCTTTGCGGAAAAGCGAGCTGAAATAGCTCGCGCTTATATTGAAATGCCGGCTTACGCTTTTAAGCGAAATTTCCGGATCGGCATAGTTGTTTTTAATGTATTCGTGGCCTTCGCCGGCCAGAATACTCACGGTCGTTTTGCGCTGTGTGCTGATATTTTCCATGACCCTGTCACACAGCCCCGTAAACCATTTTTTAAGCTCCACAGGGTCGTAGCTGAACAGCTTTTCATCCAGACCCAGACTGCCGCTTATTTCCGCCTCAATACTGTTCGAGACACTTTTGAGTGACCGCAGCACCGCGGCGTACATTTCGATTACGCTGATACGGTAAAATTCTATTCCCGCCTTGTGAGAGGCAAGCTCGGAAAAAATCTCCCCGACAAAACAGAGCATCTCATCTTTGGTGCCGGTTTTTATGATAGAACATAGCTGCATATCTCTGGCGTCGCTGAAAACCGGGACAAAAGCCCCTTCTTTTTCTACGTCGCTGAGATAAATAACTTTTCCGTTGCCAAGTACAACACGGTAGTTAATCGCGCTGAGCGCCTCGCGGTAGGCTTCTTTTGTGTGTGAAATATCGTCGTAAGGGGCGCTGACGCCTATGGTCACGCAAAAGCCATAAAACCTTGGTATACTCTGATGAATTTCTTTTATGAGTATATCGGCGTAGGCTTCGATATTTTCCTTAGAATCAGACAAAATACCGACCACATTGGAGCCGACCGCAAAAATTTCGCCGCCCACATATTTTTCGGCAATACCGCGCACAGTTTTCACCACCGAAAATTTCAGCAGCTCGTAGTTGTCGGTCGGCACTGTCGCGTCGGGGAATGAGGAAATATCCGGGCTTACTGCAAAAAGCAAAAACCTCTCTCCGGTAAGCCTCAGACCGTATTCATCCGGAGACTGGCGCTGCGCCTGATAGTTAATGCCGACAAACGCCTCTTCGGTCACCATAGAGACAAGATAGCTGGTTTTATGCATCTCCATGCTGCGCTTATACATCTCTCTTAGATGTTCGGTATCGCTTATGCCCTGCTGCTCTCCATCCAGCTTTTCTTTCAGCGATATAAGCGTTTCGGTCAGATCCTTAGCGGAAATAGGTTTGACCAGATAAGCGATCACATTCAGCTTGATTGCGCTGACGGCATAATCAAAGTCGTTGAAGCCGGTTAAAAACACAATTTTTGTCACCGGGTTGGTCTCGCGGATACGCTGCGCAAGCGAGATGCCGTCCATGAACGGCATACGTATATCGGTGATTATAACGTCAGGAGAGGTGTCTTCAATCAACTCAAGGGCTTCTTGGCCGTTTCCCGCTTCCCCGGCCAAACGAAAGCCCAGCTTGTCCCACTCTATGATATCTATAATCGCGCCGCGGACATCCGCCTCGTCATCCACAACTATGATTGAATACACGAAGAACCGCCTCCTTGCTTTTATCTGGATTTGGGTTATATACTGGTTATATGTTAATTATTGTACCATGCCGGATATTGCATAGTCAATTGGCTTTCAGCGCAAATCTATCTAAAAAAGGCTTGTATAACATCTTAATCAGTGGTAGAATATTTTTATATGGCCAATTGTCCGCATAGGACGTTGGCATGCGGAATACCGGCTTTCGGGTATAGGGAGGGCGTCGGTTTTAAGCACACTGTAACCAAATATTCTTCGTGGAAATGACCTTTTTCCCCGAGGGCGGGCTTGGGAAATTTGCGTCTGAGGAGCTTAATTATAATATGGGGCAGTGGATAAGTGAAAACAGGTTGACAAAATAACCTCTGTTTATTATAATATAGTCTGCTCGTGTTTTATTTTGAGTTTTTATTTCATATTATTTGAATCTCCGCGCAGGATATATATACGCGAAAAATTGAATATGACCCATTAGCTCAGTTGGCAGAGNNGCCGATGGGTCACCACTCAAAAAAACCGCTTAACCACTAGGGTTAAGCGGTTTTTGCTTATCTGTTTTTAGCTCATATTTTTGATCTGTAGACATCACTTTAGACATCATTCGGGATTTTTAGACTGATTTTGGCTTGTAAGCAGACTTATAGACCTATTAATTCTTTACCGTTAAAAGCGCACAATAGCAACTTTGTTTTTTTGTGATTAATCACCATTTAACAGCACTCAGCGTACATAGCGTACGAGCCCGCTTAACGAAAGCATTTGTGGTTGTACGCTGCTGTTTTATCAAATCCCAAACCGTACGACAAAGGGCACACAGAAAACCCGCAATAACATTGATATCCGGCGCTATGTCCGCTTTGTACGTTTTTAATAGGGCAGCTCATCCTCCTCGGCGGTCAATAATTTTTCTATGTCCTCTTCGCTCACTTTATTCTTTTCATTTGTAAAATGTAGTATTTTTTCGTTACCTTCCCGCAGGTTGTTTAAATGTATCCCGGCCTCTTCTAAATTGCTCTTTACTTCCTTTAACCGCCGCACCAGCACATGTCCGGCTTTCGGAAAAAAGCGGTCTTTCGTGTTCACCCGTATATCCTCCGCAATGTCCTCTACTCTCTTTAATAATTCACTGGCGGTTCCCTTCCATTCGGTTTGATCCTCCATCAGTTTTATGATACATGACGCCACCGGATGAGACTCTATCGCCGCTTCATTTTGCGCCGCACGGTTTTCCCTGAATTGCCTGAGAAACTTTTCGCCGCCCCCGTTTTCTACCGCTTCGGCGATAGCGTAGCCCCACTCGTCAAAATCAGCCAGCCTTGTATGGACAGATAAATTCACATCGGGGCGTATCGCCATGGCGTTTGCCAATGTGTCAAACACAGCTCCCAGAAGAGCGGGCCGCGCCGCTTCAAAATCATGAAGGATTTTCCCCATAGTCTGCCGGTCTGTCTCTGTGATGCGCTCCAGCTCAATGAGAACGGAGCGATCCAGCAAGTCGGGCCTTGTCGCCACATTGTTTATCCCGTTTATAGCCAGACATCGCTTATACTGAAATACAATATCATCGTCGTTTGAGTATAAAGCTCTTCGCACGGTTCCCGCTCCCGTGACCGCTTTACATAGCTCGTCAGAAATTTCAGCGCTTATCCCCGACACGTTATCGAACGGGCAAAACAAATGCTTGTTGAGTGTCCTGATCAGTTCGCCCGTATCCTTCGGCAGCGTAAGCATCTCCAAGCCGCTCGGATCGATAAGAAGTTTTAGAAGCTGAAAACTGGTGCTTTTAGCGGCCCCTTTTTCGCCGTATATTATCAGGCACGGTTTAGGAATATCCGGAATAAAGCAGCTTACAACGTATATCAAAAAGAGCAGTTCACAGCCCGGTTTAACCCGGAAAAAGTTCAGAATATCGCGTATATCGCCTCCCGGGACAGGCATTACCTGCTCCGCCTGATGATTATATCGTCTGAATAAAATCCCGGGGTCATTGTCGATTTCAACCTTGCCGGACGATATTCTCACGGCTTCCCACTGCTCGTTGCACAGGTCATAATAGAAATTGCCGTCCCGCTCAGCCGTGCGCAGATTCAGCGAAATTTTTTCCCCGTCGAAAAGCGCTTGGGATTCAAGCACGGATACAGTCTGCGCCAGCGCCTCATTATTCAGCGGGCGGTTAAATTTTTTATAATATGCCCGTGCAAGAAAATACTTGAAATTTTTGTCTTTTGTGACCCAAACCTCTCTGTGAGCATTGATGGGGATATAGGCAAACGGCTCCATATAGTCGTCATGAAATAACGTCAGCCCCATTCCCCCTGTCAATTTCAGCAATTTTTCAGCCTGGGTACGTTTGCTCTCTTCCTCCTCTTCCTCGGCATAGTCTATGATTTCCCCCTGCCGCGCCTTAACTTTTAACAATGATATAATCTCGTTTATCGCTGACTGATCAAGCTCTTCTTCAAAGGTATTCGCGTAGGTTGCAGATAAAAAATCGGGGAATTCGTCTCCTGCCAAATTAAAGATCTTGTCGTCACCGACCGCGACCAACTCGGCTCCCTGTTTATTTTTGCAGGGAATCATCTGCATCTCTTGTAAAAACTCATACGCTTTTATTACCTGCGGATCATCCATACCTTCCAGCTCCAATTCGTCGTTAATTTTTGTTATTTTCTTGATTTGCTCTAAGCGATTCAATTTCCTCCATCCTTTCCTCTTTATAAAATTCAAGTTGCTCTTCAAGATTGTCGTCGTTGGAAAATGCATCCAGTATATATTCGAGCTCATGTTTGATAGTTGTTTGCGTCTAACGTCGCTTGATTTGAGTACTTTTGACACAAGCAATGTGACTGATATGAGCTGTATGTTTAACCGTTGTGTGAGCCTAACATCTCTTGACGTAAACAGTTTTGACACAGGCAATGTGACTAATATGGGCGACATGTTTATGGGTTGTTCACGTCTAACATCGCTCGACGTAAGCAATTTTGACACAAGTAATGTGAGCAGTCTGAGCTATATGTTTGACGATTGTTCGAGTCTGAAATCGCTTGATGTAAGCAATTTTGACACAAGTAACGTAACGAATATGTATAATATGTTTTACCGTTGTGCAAGTCTGACGTCCCTCGACCTAAGCAATTTTGACACGGGCAATGTGACTGATGTGAGAGGTATGTTTGAGTATTGTTTGACTCTGACATCCCTTGATCTAAGCGGCGCTGATTTCAGCAAAGTTATCTCTGCTAATAGAAGGAATATGTTCACCTCCACTAACTCCAGTCTCATCGTTACCGTCAAAGACGCGGCGGCACAGTCATTTATTCAGGCAAGGGGAATCCCTGTAACCAGAATCGTCATCGCATAGGCTTGTGCCTCGCTGTCTGTTTAAATCCAACCAACAGTGCAATAATCATAACAAAAGGGGCGGCTTTATCAGCCGCCCCTGCTATCTTGTAAAAGCTTAAAAGTTGACCTGTCATTGCGAGCCCGACCCGCAATCCCCAAAGGGAACCACATTATTATCCTACTGTAGTCCCCGAATAATAATGAGCCAATATCTTTTTATAATCCCATCCCTGCCCCGCATAGGCGTTCGCGCCCACCTGACTCATGCCTACACCGTGGCCGTAGCCCTTGACATCAAACAAAAAACAGTCGCCCGCGGCATCATAGGTAACCTTAAAGGCCGGGGAGCGCAGAATCCCCTGCGAACCCGTGCGTGAAGGGACAAACAGATACGCACGCATATGCTCCCCCGTCACCGTTTTTTTGCCGCCCAGGCTCACCGATTTCGCATACAGGCCGTCAGCGCTATAGCTCACCTGAAACCAGTTGTTTTTATCTACGCCCGCCAAATCGACACCGTACTGATCCTTCACCCATTTCTGCACATTCGCGGCAGAATAGGTTCGGGTGGAGCTGAATCCGCCTGCAGAGCTGTCGACTCCTGAATCTACACTCGACAGATAAGAAACCGTGCCGCCCCAAATATCCTGGGAATTGGCCGTGCGCCCCGCTGAAATCGCAAAATATGTGGCGTTGCAGGCGTTCCCGCCGGATAATACCCTAAGCCCCTTAACCGCCGCCGTAGCTTCCTTAGCTCTGCCTCCGGGCGTTTTCATCGGCGCCGAGGGTACCCTGCCCGAATTCAGGCCGTTGTAGCACAGCCAGCTGTAAGCCGCCACCGCCTGCGCCTTAAGCGCCTCTATATGATATCCCGAGCCCATCTCCGCTTCAATTATCATCGCTAAGATATTCGTCGCGGTATCCTCCACTACTTTACCGGTATTAGAATTTTTCACCTTGATTTTAGCTTCTCCGGCCGGAGCAGCCGGGCTTTCCGCCGGAGATGACGCACCGGACTTATCTTCCCCACCAGTGGAATTCCCTGCGCTTTCACCGGCGGCGGGCGGTTCTCCCACGACCGCGCCGCCTCCACCCACAGGCGGAGAATCATTGTTTGTCTCTGCGGGTTCCCGCTCTCCCGAGGGCGCGGCCGGCTTAGATGATTGCGGCGTATTAGACTCAGGCTTGGTTTCCTCCCGAGATTCAGCTTCGGATTCGGGCGCGGATTCCTCCGGCGTATCCGAAGAGGCCCCTGAGCTTTCCTCAGACGAGGAGGCTGCAGCCGCGTCTTCCGAAGAAGAACTTTCCGTCGAAGCATCCTCCCGCACGATTTCTCTGGCCGCGCTCCAATCCTCAAGCAGGGTTACCACCGCTGCGTCGGCTTCCGCCGTATCTTTAAACGCGGCGTTTGCCGCAGTGCCGGTCAAAACCTGAAATACCGATATAAGTATTGCCAAAACAAGCGCCGCCGCAACCGATATCCTTGCGAAAACACGCTTGCCGGATTTACCCCGCAGCCCCGTAATTATGCGCCGCCAAAACCGGCTCGTATCTTCGGTAGTTTCCACGTCCTGCGAAGCGGTTTTTCCCTCGTCTGTGTCCGGCGCCGCTTCAATTACGGCCGCGGCGTCCACAGCAGGAGTAACTTCCGGCACAAGCGGCGCTTCACCGCCGGCCTTCCCTTGTATCTCTTTTAAAATATCATCAATCGCCGGAGCCGGTGGCTGATTATGTAATAACTCCGCATGCGCCTCAAAGGGTTTTGGATGCTCTTCCTCTGCGATTATAGGCATCGTCTCCCCTGCAAGTTTCTGTGAACTCCGCTCGGACTCGGCCTTTGCGTAGGCTATAATATCCAAAAGTTCTTTCTCTTTGGGATCCATATACGTCACCTGTCCTTATAATCATTACGTCATTTTTTCACAGTTCCGGGTAGGCGCGCTTGAATTAGGCACGCCTCGTTCACCCTCGCTGCTCCGAAAAAATTCATTCCGGCTCTTAAATCGCCTGATTTGGAATTCTTCCAAATCTTTTTCTGGCGATTTCTTCGCCGACAATCATTTTTTTGGGCTCGAGCGCTCGGCGCTTCTTATCTCCATAGAAAGGAGGTGATCCAGCCGCACCTTCCGATACGGCTACCTTGTTACGACTTCACCCCAATCGCCAATCCCACCTTCGGCAGCGTCCCCCTTGCGGTTAGACAACTGACTTCGGGTGTTACCGGCTCTCATGGTGTGACGGGCGGTGTGTACAAGGCCCGGGAACGTATTCACCGCGGCGTGCTGATCCGCGATTACTAGCAATTCCGACTTCACGCAGGCGGGTTGCAGCCTGCGATCCGAACTG
>DOZQ01000102.1:0-4523 GCA_003517915.1 Oscillospiraceae bacterium
CGGGCTTACCCTCAGGGAAAAGGAGCCGGGTCGATACAAGCTCTCCGCGCGAACCCACGCCCCGGTGGACGCCGGCGCGCTGTGCGCGCTTTTCGGCGGTGGGGGACATGCCCGCGCGGCGGGCTGTGAAATCGCCGGAACCCCAGAAGAAGTGACGGAAAAAGTTCTCTCGGCGGCGAAAAACGCGCTGAGGGATTTAGGATGAAACAAGGACGTGAATCATGCGGGGACTTCTGCTTATAGACAAACCAAAGGAGTTCACCTCCTTCGATGTGGTGGCCGTGCTGCGCGGCATAACAAAGCAGCGGCGCATAGGCCATACCGGCACGCTTGACCCCATGGCTACCGGAGTACTGCCGGTGCTGGTCGGCAATGCCACACGCCTTGCCGATATCTTGCCAAGCAACGACAAGGCCTACCGCGCCGAGTTCAGGTTTGGCATAAAAACCGACACTCTGGATATTTGGGGAAATGTGCTGCGCCGGGAGCAAACCTGCCACACCTTAGCGGAGATAGAGGCCGCGCTCCCTTTGTTCACGGGGGATATAATGCAAATGCCGCCCATGTATTCGGCGGTAAAGCAAAACGGCAAAAGATTATATGAAATTGCCAGAAAGGGTGGAGAGGTCGCCCGCCCCGCCCGCCCGGCTACGGTTTACTCTATAAAGATAATCGGGTTCGACGAGCCGGAGCAGACCCTTACGCTGGACATACACTGCGCGGGGGGCACTTACATCCGTTCGCTCTGCGACGATCTGGGCGAAAAACTGGGCAGCTGCGCCGCGATGAGCTCTTTGCGCAGGACGATGGCCTGCGGGTTTTCGCTTACTCAGTGTGTGTGTCTAGCACAGCTTAAAGAGGACGGCGCGGAAAAACATCTGCTTGAGCCTCAGGCCGCCCTGCGGGGATATAATGAAGTCAGGGTGAGCGAAAAACAGGCGGCTCGGTTCCTTTGCGGCGGCGCGCTGGATATTTCGCGCCTTACTCTGCCTGCGGTTCCTGCCACTTCTAAAGCTGCCGACGAGTATCTTCTGGTTTATCACAAATACCGGTTTTTGGGTGTCGGTAAGCTGGACGAGACCGCGAAACAGCTAAAGGTGCGGTGTCTTTTTGATTGATAATTATTGTCAGACTTGTTAAACACACAAAAAAACAAACCCGCCCCTAGTCCATAGTCGCGGATTTGTTTTTCGCTATCGTGGACTAACCGCCTAAAAACGGTACTGTCCTTTGTTAATATATTATATAATCACATTCAGGCAATGTCAACATGAAAGGGATTTTGGACTCTCAACTAATATAAAATATATAACCGGAGGTGAACCGCATGTCGAATCCGCGGCATTCCCAAGGCCCGGGCGCGGCGGCCGCGCTGGGTTATTTTGACGGGGTGCACATAGGCCACGCTGAGGTATTGTCCGCCGCCGTAAGGCATGGAGATACCGCCGCCGCGGTGACCTTCGGCCGCCTGCCAAAAAAAAGCTCGGGGCGCATACTTACCGAAAGTGTCCGGAACCGCCGCATACGCGGGCTTGGCATAAACGAAATAATCACACTGGATTTCGAGCAGGTGCGGGATTATTCCCCCGAAGCGTTTATCCGGTTTTTAAAGGCCAAGCTGGGAATAAAATTTGTCAGCTGCGGTTACGATTTCAGATTCGGCAAAAACGCGTTGGGCGACGCCGCGCTGCTCACCAAACTCTGCCTAAAAGAGGATATGCGGCCTTTAGTGCTTGAACCGGTGCTTTTCGGGGAAGAGCCGGTCTCGTCGACCAACATCCGGCGGCGGCTTGAAGCCGGGGATATATCCGCCGTGAATAAAATGCTGTCGCTTCCCTATGAATTCGACTTTACCGTCAGCGTCGGCGACAGGCGGGGGCGCACATGGGGATTCCCAACCATAAACCAGGTTTACGGCGAGGATTTCGCGCTGCCCAAATTCGGCGTTTACGCATCAAAGGTTTTTGTGGACGGAAAATGGCGCGCTGGCGTTACCAACATCGGTACCCGCCCCATGTTCCGCGCCGACAAACCGCTTGCCGAGACCTATATCCCAAATTTCGACGGGGATTTATACGGGCGGAATATCCCGGTGCGGCTGTATAAATATCTCAGGGGAGAAAAGAAATTTTCCTCCGACCAGACACTTAGGGAAGAAATCGCTAAAAACGTGAAAGAATCAGAAAAATTGGCTTGTCACAGCGTGAAGGATATGATAGAATAAAGGAGTATATCCGGTTAATTTTTTTTATGGAGGAATTGATTTGCTATGCGACTTAATAAACGTTTTATTCTTCTAATCAGCCTTTGCCTTTGCGCCGCTCTCGGCGGCACATTTTTACACATGCTTCAGATTTCGGCCTCCGAAAGACTTATCGTGAGCGCCGCGCGTGAAAACTCCGAAACGGTCGCCCCGTTTTTGGCTTACGCGGCAAAGACAAGTGAAGAGTCTTCGGTTTATTCCGAGGCACCTTCCTCTAAACCGGAGCAACCAAGCTCCAAAACCCCGGAGCCAAGCTCCGAGCCCTCGTCAGAGCCCCCGGAGGAAAAACCGCATGTGGCCTCGGTAAGCAATGTCGAGCAAACTGGCAGCAAGCCTTCCGAAATCAAGGTGAGCACCGAAAAAATCATCGACGCGGAAGAATTTAAATCGACCCCCGAAACCAAACAGGAGGACGGACAGAGAGAAAGCGTTCAGGAAAAGCCTCCCGAGCCCGAGCCGCCCGCCGAAAAACCGGTTGAGGCCGCGTTGGAGGGCAAACCCGGCGGAATGGCGCTTAATATTGTCGAGGGCGACGGCTACGGCCCGGTTCCCGTGGCGGCGCCGGGAGAAACTCGGCTTACATATCCCGACGGGGTTCAGGGTGTTTCGGCGCGGGGTCTTAGCTCCCGAGCCTTCTCTTCTCCTTTGTCGGCAGGATTTTCTCCGTCTCATGAATCCGCCACGTCTTTTGATGAATCTTCCTCGGAATCTTCTGGAAGCTCCGAATTTTCCAGCAACTCCGGTTCGTCGTCCGAGCCTCCCTCCAGCATTGTGCCGCCTAAGCCTTTGGCGGACGGCTGGCAGGTTATCGACGGCAAAATCTACTTCTATAAAAACAATAAGCCGATTACTGGCATGAACGCCATAAAGCTTACAAGCAATAAAAACCACAGCCCGCTCAGGTTCAGGTTTAACGCGGACGGCGTCCTCACCTCCGGCGCGGGCATCGACGTTTCGGAGCATCAGGGCAATATCGACTGGAAATCGGTCAAAAACTCCGGGATTGAATTCGCTATGATAAGGGTTGGCTTCAGGGGCTATGGCGCGGCCGGGCGCTTGGTTGTGGATGAAGATTTCGCTGTCAATATCAAAGGCGCCATGAACGCGGGCATTAAAACCGGGGTGTATTTTTACACTCAGGCAATAAACCAAGATGAGGCCCTGCAGGAATCCGAAGTCGTTCTCAAGGCGCTGAAGGACTGCGGGATAACGCCGGACAAGCTGAGTTTACCGGTTGCTTTTGACATAGAATATGTGGATGTAGCCGAGGCAAGAACCAACGTACATAAGCTTACCAACTCCCAGCGCACTGATTTGTGCATAGCGTTTTGCGATAAAATAAAAAGCGCCGGCTATAGGCCGATGGTTTACGCCACAAAGGACTGGCTGGAGAATATGCTGCAAACCGACCGCCTGAGCGGATATCAAACCTGGCTTGCCCACTGGACAGGCTCCACCAGTTACGCAGGCAGCTATTCGATGTGGCAGTACAGTGCCGTGGGTCGTATCGGCGGAATTTCCGGCGACGTCGACCTTGATATTATGTTTTAAAACCAACAGGCAAGGCCCGGAGCAGATTCCGTGCTCCGGGCCTTTGTTATTTTTATAATATCGGAGGGAAGAGCTTGAAAGAGATAAAGGATTTTTTGAAAAACGACCGCTTTGCCGCGATGTGCGGCATTGAGCTTTTGCTTGTAAAAGAAGGCTATGCCGAGGCGGTAATGCCGGTTTCCGAAATCCATATGAACGCTAACGGAGTTATGCAGGGCGGCGCACTGTTTACGCTTGCCGATTTCACCTTTGCGGCGGCAAGCAATTCCACCGGCCCCGCCGTGGGCATCCACGCCGATATGTCTTTTTTCAAGCCGCCAAAAGGCAAGCTGGTGCGCGCGGTCGCGAAAAAAATGTCGCAGGGCAACCGGCTGGGCGGCTTTACCGCCGAGGTGCGGGACGAGGACGGCGAGCTTATCGCGATGTTTCAGGCGCTGTCTTACCGCAAAAGGTAAAGGAGTGGTGCCGCTATGAATCCCAAAATAATACCCTCCCGCACCGAACAGGATTTTGAGACTGTAGAAAAGCTTGCGCGCGAAATCTGGACAGAGCACTACGCCGGTATTGTCGGAACAGATCAGGTGGAGTATATGCTGGCAAAATTCCAAACCGCCGGGGCAATCCAAAGAGCGGTGAGCGAAGAGGGCTATGTTTACGCCGCAGCCTTTTCAGACGGTACACCGGTCGGATATTTTGCCGTTAAGCCCGA
>DOZQ01000102.1:4534-6020 GCA_003517915.1 Oscillospiraceae bacterium
GGGCTTCGCGCGGGTGTTTCTTAGCTGGATTTGCGAGAATTTCGGCAAAGGCCGGGATTTCATCTGGCTGACCGTAAACAAAAACAACTCCGCGTCCATAGCGGCCTATCACAAGCTGGGATTTGAAACCGAGTGTGAGCTTCGCTCCGATATAGGAAACGGGTTTTTCATGGACGATTATAGGCTGGTTAAAACATTATAAAAGATATGGGAGGCTTCGCGATGTTTGAAAACAGATACGCCGATATGAACTATCGCCGGGTGGGTGACAGCGGCCTTAAGCTCCCGCCGGTCACACTGGGACTTTGGCAGAATTTCGGCGGCATGCAGCCGTATGAAAACAGCAGGCAAATGGCGGAATACGCCTTTTCCAAAGGGATTACGCATTTCGACCTGGCGAACAACTACGGCCCTCCCCCCGGCTCGGCGGAGGAAACCTTCGGTAAAATTCTGCGGGATTCTCTTCATGCTTACCGTGACGAGCTGATTATCTCCACCAAGGCCGGGTACACCATGTGGGACGGGCCTTACGGCGACTGGGGCAGCAAAAAATATCTGACCGCGTCGCTGGATCAGAGCCTTAAGCGCATGGGACTCGAATATGTCGACATTTTTTACTCCCACCGCATGGATCCGGAAACCCCGCTTTACGAAACCATGGACGCGCTCGCCTGCGCCGTACGCGCCGGAAAGGCCTTGTACGCGGGCATATCCAACTATTCGCCCGAAAAAACGCGCGAGGCGGCCGAAATCCTTAAAGGGATGGGCATTCACTGTCTCATTCATCAAATGAGATACAACATGCTCGACCGTAAAATGGAGAAAAACGGCCTGTTCGACACTCTGCGCGAACTTGGGATAGGCTCGATAGCCTTCAGCCCGCTTGCGCAGGGAGTGCTTACAAACCGTTATCTTGAGGGGATTCCCGCCGGCTCAAGGGCCGCGACCTCTTTTTCCAGCATAGACGCGGGCTTTGTCACCGATGAAAAAATGCATAAGGTCAAAAAGCTCGCTGAAATAGCGGCGGGGCGCGGACAGTCGATAACTCAGCTCGCCCTTGCGTGGGTACTGCGCGAAAAGTGCGCCGCCTCGGTCATAATCGGCGCGAGCAGAGTAGGACAGATCGAGGAGAATTTGGGCGCACTCAAAAATCTTAAATTCACCGATGAAGAGCTGAGTATAATAGACGGGATTTTAGAGGATTGAGAGATTAAGAACCCGCACAAAATTTGAAAATCTGCTGACATAATCCGAGACGCTCAGACATTTTGCATCGTATGCATGGCATTTATGTCATCCGGCTCTAAGGATAAGCGAAAAATATAGACCACCGGGCGGTCAATGGCCGCTCGGTTTTTTTTCATCTTTCATTATCTTCTTGAGCGAAATATATGCTACGGATATAAGCCATAGTCTCGTCATAATCCAGATTGGGTACGGTAAGCGACGCCGCTTTTTCCGAACGGACGGTGACGCGCACCGCGCA
>DOZQ01000102.1:6048-9842 GCA_003517915.1 Oscillospiraceae bacterium
ACACTGGTAAAAAAGCTGTTCGTGCATATCTCCGCCGTCTCACCCAGGGTCAGCCCCCCGGTACGCCAGGTGCGAAGCATTGTCAGCAGAAAAAGGATAAGCAGAAATAAAAATCCCGAAGCGAAGATTATAATCAGCCGGCGAAACGCGGGCAGCAGCAGCCATCCTGCCACGGCGGCGGCTATATCCAGAATTATTAATGCGGCGGGCGGAATCAGCGTCCGTATTAACGCGCGGCGCGGGATTTTCAGACCAAGCGGCCTTAGCTCAAAAGAGGGCATCAGTTCTTTTATTACGGCATGGCAGGCGTTCATCCCGCCGCAGGGAATAAGCACCGCGCTTTCCCTGCTGTCTTTACCGTAGCCCGCCACGCAGGCCTTGACCGAATACCGCCTGAACAGACCGGCCAAAACCGGCTGCTCGAATCTTACCATGTTAAGCGAGCGCACGCTGAAATATACCTCGCGGCGCACAACCGCGCCGCCGCTTATCCTAAGCCCCTCTCTCATTCGGAAAACCGAAAAATGGGAGTTGCGCATAAAGGTCACCAAAAACGAAACGATAAAGCCCAGTATAAAAAGCAGTGCGAAAAATCCGAAAACCTGCGGTAAAATAAGCTCTAGCATCTTAGCGGCGTTGTATACCGCGTTCATAAGCCGGTCGGCAATGCTGTCCCCGAGCACCGCCGCCGCGTTGTTTATAACCGGAACGCCTATGATAAGGCCTGTTATGCCCGAGGATGAGAAGGCGGCCATAAGCAGGCTTCCCGCCAGCCCCGAGCGGTATCTGTGCCGCACCCTATTATCCGGCTGTATATGCCCAAGCAGAATTCCGGCGTCTTTTTTATTAAGGATAATGCCGAAATCCGCATTTCGCGCCGAGCCTGATTCGGTGTCTATGCGTACCGAAGCCCCTGAAAAAAGAGTAATTGACAGCTTGTATTCAATGAAAATCCCGGCGCATTTTTTTATGGGGATTTTAGACTCTTCCCTGAAAATAAGCCCGCTGTAAAGCATAAGATATCCCGGCGTCAGCTCTATTTTGCATCGCCGCCAGCTTAAAACGGCGTAAGCGGCAAGCAAAACAACCAGGCACAGCTCGCCTATTAACAGATTTGTCAGCGTCCCGCCCCTGCCCCAATTTAAAAGCCCCTGCAAAAGCGGGATGACAAGAACAAATATATAACGGTAAAGATAGCGCATTATCATCAGCGGATGCGCCTTTAGGAGCTTGTTCACAAGCGGGTTCCCTCCTTACCCNNGACAATAAATCCAAAATGGCTTTAAGGTCGCTCTCCTCCAAAAGCGGCAGCGTAAGGGCGCCGCGCGCCGCCTTTAAACGTATGCCGGCAAGCCCGAACAGGCGGCCCAGCGGGGTGGAATATCTCTGCGCGTAAATAAGCCTGGGATAAGGCATGACATAGGTCATGCGTATAAATACCCCGCGCTGCACCATAACCGCGTTTTCGTTTAAGGTAATGCGGTGGCGGCGCAGCCTGCGCGGCAGATAAAAAAGCCACGCGNNTAAAAAACGCCGCAAGCACCGCCGCCTCAAATATCACACCTAGCGGCCGGTAAACAGCGAAAAAAAATCCGCTGAGAACCGAAAACACAATCAGCAGAAAATAAAGCTCGATTTTCCAAACCCTTATGGCCTTGGGGGAAATTGAAAACTGCCTCATAAGAGGCAGTATAGCATGTCCGGCAGGAATATCCGCGCGAATTCCGGTGGAAAATTATGTCGGATTATACATCCGTCAAGCGCCGAGCGCCCGAGCCTGAAAAAATGACGGAATCGGGAAAATTTCCGCAAAAGAATTTGGCAAAGCCAAATCCCGGAAATTTTAGAGATGGAGGAACTTTTTTCAGAGCAGCGAGGGCGAACGAGGCGTGCCGCTCAAACGACCGCATGCGGTCCCCGACAGCATCAGTCGGAAATCATCAGGCTGTGCGGAGGCTCACCCGAAAACAGCGCCTTTGCCAAATCACGCGAGGAGGTTATTTCAGCGTCAAACCACATGCCGCCGCGCCCCACATCCTCAAATTCGTGAAAATCCGAACCTGAAATACCCGTCAGGCCGTGCTTATCGGCATAGGTCTGCGCCTTGCGGTTGCGGCTTTGGTGACGCATGTTGCCGTTATACACCTCCATACCGTGCAAAAGCCTCGGCGCACAGGGGATCATAAACGGTCTGAACGGATGGGCCTGCGCCATAAAAATCCCATTTCTATCGGCAAAGGTCTTGCACTCCTCAACCGAAAAGAAAGCCAGTCGGGGCGTTTTGCATAAAAGCTCCGGCGTCAGGCCGTAAAGTAAAAACTCGTTATAGCTGCCGGGCAAGCACAGCTCCATGCCCAGCAGAACATGAAACCAGCCGTCCTCGCAGCGCTTCGCGCTTTCATAGCCCTCGAGCCATATCCCTATTTTTTCTTCATAGGAGATACCTTCAAATTCCATTAGCCATTCGGCATGGAAATGATCGGTCACGCACACGCCGGAATAGCCTGAATCCATGAGCGCCCGCACGCCTTCTTCGGCGGGCAGGGCGGCACAGGGGCTTGTTTCGGCAGTATGAAAATGCATCTCATAAAGGTAAGGCATAGTTCCTCCAGGTATAGTCAAACTACCCTAATACGTCACTCCCCTCGGGGGGCGGACTCCCCTGCGCTTAAGCAGCGGAGTATCGGGTTTAATAAACGACTCCAGAGAGACGGAGAACGAGACTCGTAATGCTCTGCGCCAGATTTTATTCGCGCGTACACGAGGCGGAGGCCCCGGCGCAGCCGCTTCTGTGGCAAATATTATATCACCGCGGGGTAATATAGTCAATGCACACGCGTCTCATTTGCACGGTAAGCACATGAGACAACAGAATAAACTCTGCCGTCTCATGTGCAAAGCGGCACGGGAGTCGTTAGCTACTAAAATGTTGTATCGCGGAAGATCATGTGATAGAATATCCTAGGTAATATCCCGATTATAATTAAAAGGAGAACTCCAATATGGATTTTGGCGAGCAGGCTTTAAAGCTGCACAAAGAATGGAACGGAAAAATAGAGGTCGTAAGCCGCGCACCGGTTACGACCAAAGAAGAGCTGTCGACGGCCTATACGCCGGGCGTGGCACGGCCATGCTTAGAAATAGAAAAAAATCCCGAGCTGTCTTATGTTTATACCCGCCGCCACAATCTGGTCGCGGTGGTCACCGACGGCACGGCGGTGCTGGGGCTTGGCGATATAGGCCCTGAGGCCGCCATGCCGGTTATGGAGGGCAAATGCGTGCTGTTCAAAGCCTTCGCGGACGTAGACGCCTTCCCGCTTTGCATACGCTCAAAGTCCGTCGACGATATAGTAAACACCGTAAAGCTGCTTGCGGGCAGCTTCGGCGGCATAAACCTTGAGGATATTTCCGCGCCGCGATGCTTTGAGATCGAAAGAAGGCTTAAAGCCTGCTGCGATATCCCGGTTTTTCACGACGACCAGCATGGTACTGCGGTCGTGACGCTGGCCGCGATGCTAAACGCGCTCAGAATCACCGGCAAAAATGTTGGGGATATTTCTGTAGTGGTAAACGGCTCGGGCGCGGCGGGCATCGCGGTGACCCGGCTTCTCATGAGCATGGGACTTAAAAACGCCCTGCTCTGCGACCGTGCCGGCGCGATTTATGACGGCAGAGAAAATTTAAACGCCGAAAAGGCGGAGATGGCAAAAATCTCTAATCCAGATAAAAAAAGAGGGACACTGCGGGAAGTAATAAAGGGCGCCGATGTGTTTATTGGGGTATCCGCGCCGAAT
>DOZQ01000055.1:0-3051 GCA_003517915.1 Oscillospiraceae bacterium
GCGTGCAGGGTCACAGCTATCAGCGAAATTCCATCCCGCTCGGCAGAGGAGACAAGGCATCTGCCGGATTTTTTGGTGAACCCGGTTTTTACGCCGTTTGCGCCTTTATATTCCCTGAGCAGCCGGTTGTGGTTGGAATAGGTGCGCTTTATGGGCGGATTCCCAATTTGCACTTGTGCGCTGAGTGAAGAAGCCGCCTTTAAAAAAACAGGGTTTTTCATTGCTTCGGCGGCAAGCAGCGCCATATCATGAGCGGTGGTATAGTGCTCGTCGTCGTCCAGACCTGAGGGGGTAACAAAATTTGTTCCGGTCATACCAATCTCACGGGCTCTGGCGTTCATCAGCTTTGCAAAGCCCGACTGAGTGCCACCTAAAAAGACTGCGGCTGCATTTGCAGCATCGTTGCCGCTGGCGAGCATCATACCATAGACAAGAGCCGAAAGGGTGACCTGATCCCCCGATTTCAGCCCCATAGAGGTTCCCTCGACATTGATCATTTGAGATGTCACAGTAAAAGGTTCTTCCAAACGGCCGGATTCGGCAGCCAAAAGCGCCGTCATGATTTTAGTGGTGCTGGCCATAGAACGCCGCTCGTCCTTATTTTTTTCAAACAGAACCCGCCCGGTAACCGGCTCAATTAGCACCGCCGATGCTGCGGAAATTTCCAACCCGGCCTGCATCGCCTGTGCCGAAAGCGGAAACAAAAAAATTAGAATACCCGAAATAAGCGCGGCGGAGATAAGCTTTTTTAACACATCAATCACCTGCCTCTTTGAAATATATGCGGGTGACAATATGAGATATTATAGCAAATTCATCCGCCGGGAGCGGAAATCTACACTAAATCCTCTGTGAGAGCTTCCTTGTTTTCGTCGTCAAGCTTTTCGGCTTTTTTGTTTTTAAACATAGTGGTTATTTTATCAAACAGCTCGGGGATAAGCGCGACCGCCTTTTCCGCCGCGCCTGAATCCTTCGAGACAGGCATAAGCTTTACCTCGCCGTCTTTTACGACAAGAAAGCATACGGGTGAAATTGAAACTCCGGCTCCCCCGCCGCCGCCGAAGATTTTTTGATTTGCCTTATTCGGAAAATCCGAGCCTCCCGACACAAGACCGTAAGAGACCTTTGAAACCGGAATCGCTACGACGCCTCCGGGCAGCTCGATTTTGTCGCCAACAATAGTGTCGGCATTTACCATCGCCTTGATTTTGTCCAGTGTTGTTTCCATTATTCCCTGAATAGGAGTATCGCTCATTTTACCTTACCACCTTCCGTTTGCCTGCCAGTTCTAAGCAAAGAAATAAATTTAAACACGCCAGATATAAGTCCTGCCAACGCATGAATCGGTCGCAGCGAGGCGGCCGTATCCAGCTCAATTTCTAAAGGAGCACCGTCAAAATCGGGTATAAGCTCCAGCTCGTACTTTTTGAGTTTTACCATATGTGAGACGCCTGACAGCGCCGGATAGATAAGCGCGCATAAAATCCCGTATTCCATTGCGGTAGACGCGGCGTCCTCACCCGAAAAATGAATGCGCAAATAAAATTTTCTTACCTGCGTGTGCGCCAAAATCATTTTAGATTTAGAAAACACCAATTTGACAATTTCAATTATATAAGAGACAAACTCTGAAAGACCTTGATCACGCAGTATATCTTTCGCATCAGAAATGAATTTATTCTCTTTCTTTTTATGCGGTTTTGGCGTATGAGATGGCTTCTTTTTATGCCCGGTTCGGCTAAGCTTCTCTTTTGTCAAATTAAGCCGCACAAATAAATATCGCACCGTGATTTTAAGAGCGCCCCGGTAGCTCACGCGCATATGAACAGGCGAAACCAAAAGTATGACAAAAAAAGCAATTATCCCTAAAGCGATATAAAGCCCGGTCATATTTTCGCCCCTTTCCCCCTAGTGCTCTCAGCGGCCATAATCCGGAAATATTATTCGCCACTCACTTGAAGTTCGTCCGGCGTGTCGCCGCTCGTATCCGGCAGCGCGGGAAGCTCCTCAAGCGAGCTAAGGCCGAAGCAGCGCAGAAAATCCACCGTGGTGCCGTATAGCAGCGGTCTGCCGGGAAGCTCCAGCCGGCCGCGTTCCTCAAGCAGCCTCTTTTCATAAAGGCTGGATATTACCCACGCGCAGTCCACCCCGCGTACCTGTTCGACAAAGGCTTTTGTCACCGGCTGATTGTAAGCCACAACCGCCAAAACCTCCAAAGCCGCCGGCGAAAGCGGCGTATTGCGCCTTATTTCCAGAAGCCTGCGAATATGCCCAGCGTGCTCGGCTTGGGTCACCATTTGATAATTGCCGGCCATACATACAATTCTTATACCACTCTGGCGCGTTTCATATTCCAGCTGAAGCCCGGTTATAACTTCGGTCGCCCGGGAGATGTCAATCTCCAGCACCTCCGCGATTTTTTCGGCGGCAACCGCCTCGCCGCTGGCGAATAGCAGGGCTTCGGCGGCGCTAACAAGCGGGTTATTCTCCAACGCCCACACTTCCCTTCACCATAACTATCTCGGCGCCGGCGCCTGTTCCGCTGACCGAAACGCGGTGCGCTTTCATAAGCTCCAAAACCGCCAAAAAGGTGGCGACCAGATCCGAGCGGTCTCTGGATTCCTCGAACAGCGAGGCAAATGCGACGGAATTTCCATCCCACAGCTTGCGAAGAATATAAACGATGCGGGAGGATACCGAAACGATACGCCGTGAGACAAGCTGCCTGAACGCGGTTACAGGGGGAGGAAGCTTACGCTTTCCCCTGCCCACTGCCGCAAGATAAGCGGACAGCAGCTCCGCCGTTTCATGCTTACGTCGATAGGTCTTGTCCCGCTCAAGCTTTAGGGCTTTGCGGGTAAATTGGCCATATTCCGCCATGCCGGCAAGCTCTTCGGCAACCATCTGGCAGACCCGGTATTCTAGCAGCTCGCCGATAAGCTCGTTTTTAAGCTTGTCCGCCTCTTCGTGGCGTGGCAGCAGCATCGCGGTTTTAATATAGATAAGCCGCGCGGCCATCTCTAAAAATTCGCTGGCGATATCCATATTCAT
>DOZQ01000055.1:3101-13799 GCA_003517915.1 Oscillospiraceae bacterium
TAGCGTCAGCAGCAAATCCAGCGGACCTTCAAAATCATACAGCTTGAAGGATAGCTTTTCTAGTTTTTCTTCCATCCAAACCTTCCTTTATATGAACAGACTATAGCTTACGCGAAACCACGGAATATAAGTCCCGCCAGCCATGAAAACGCGCCGTACAAGGCGTTTACGAGAGTATTCAGCGGACCCGACAGCGTGCCGCCAACCAATAAAAGAATCAAAATAATATAGAAATAGCGCTCATACTGCATAAGCTTATAATAAAGCCGGTCGGGCAGAAGCGCCGCTAAAATCTTTGAACCGTCCAGCGGAGGGATAGGTATAAGATTAAATACCGCAAGCGACAGATTGATCTGAGCCGCGAATTCCAAAAATAGCAGAATATAAATTAGAGGCATGGAGAGTGTAAAAAACACCGCAACCGCATGCAGAATAATCAGAAATACGAACCCCATTATAAGGTTGGAAAGCGGCCCCGCAAATGCGGTGAGTGCCATGCCTCCCTTGGGGTTGTTAAAGTTCCTGCGAGTTAACCGGCACGGGCTTTGCCCACCCGAAGCCGACCAGTAAAATCATCAGCGCGCCCATATAATCGATATGTGCCATGGGATTTATGGTAAGCCGCCCCTGATATTTCGCGGTATTGTCTCCGAGCTTATTGGCTGTCAGCGCGTGCGCGAATTCATGCACGGGCAGGGTAAAAAATATAACAAACAAAGCAGACGCCGCATAAATAAGCGCGTCTGTAAGCGAACCTCCGCCAAACAACATGCGCAGCATTCATATCCGCCCTTTCAGTTAAAGTTGCCCAACAGGAACCTTTTTCCAAGCTATTCACTATTATTATATCCACACTCAAGCGGGAAAACAAGTTATAATCCGTGAATTTTCCGTGTATTCAAGCCTTGCCCAGATATTCCCGCGAAAGCCTGATATATTCCCCGGCGTTTTTTACCGAGTTCTGTNNTTTTTAACCGAGGCCTCAATTTCCCGCTCGGTGAGGGCGCGCTTTACCTTCGCGGGACTGCCTACAGCCATGCTCCCGTCCGGGATAACTGTATTCTGTGTGACCAAAGATCCCGCCCCGATAATACAGTTTTTCCCGATTACCGCCCCATTTAAAATAATAGCTCCCATGCCGATGAGGCTGCCGTCCCCGATTTCACAGCCGTGCAAAACCGCGCCGTGCCCGACCGTTACCATATCGCCTATGCGCAGGGGCAGATCATAATCCACATGCAAAACACAGCCGTCCTGTATGTTGCTGCCCTTCCCAACGGTGATGGGAGCGATATCCCCTCTTATAACCGCGTTATACCACACCGAGGAATTTTCTAAAAGCGTCACGTCCCCGACGACGACCGCACCCGGAAGAACCGCTGCACTTTCATGGATTTTAGGCTCGGCGCTTTTCACAGGCTCCGCCGGAACTTCGTTTATTTCCGGGGCAATATGGGTATGTTGTTCTTCAGGATTCTGTTCCCATTTGCACATATCCGTCTTGTGGCTTATAATTACTTTAAAGGAGTACGGCTCGAGATAAAGTCCCCCCTCCGCGTCGATTTCAGCACCGTCCGGCGTATATCCGCGGCAAAAGGGTTCCTTTAGCTGGATATTTGCGGTATATTCTGAAATATTCAGCGCCAAAACTGCGAATTCACCGTCAATTTCCCTGACAAACGCGAACTGCTCGTTGGTTAAATAAATCTGCCGGTAATCTCCGTAAGAAAGCGCGCGGCAGGACTTACGAAACCGTATAAGCTCTTTTAGTGTTTCGGTAAGCTTGGTATCGGCCTGAATTTCGAGACAGGGGCGCAGTGCATTATCTCCGTCGGATTTTGATCCGATGGTACCCCATTCGCCGCCGTAATAGACCGAAGGTATACCCGGCATAAAAAACAGCAGCGCATAACTGAGCGGGATGTATCTCTCGTCGGATAAAATACTCGCTATACGGCTTACGTCGTGGTTATCCACAAACGCATAAAGATGCCGTCCCCTGTAAAGCGCCCAGCCATCGTTTCCGAACTGGCGGTTGTAGGAGTAGGCTATTTCAAACATATTTTTACTGTTAAGCGAGGAATAAATGCCCTTATAACATTCGTAATTTGTGACTGAATCCAGCATGTCATCGTTCATCCAGGTATTATAATCCCCGTGCAGAGTCTCGCCCATAAGCCAAAAATCAGGGCGTAAAGCCTTGCAGCGAATTCGCAGCTCTCTTAAAAACTCCGGATCAAGGCAGTAAGCGACATCCAGCCGCAGGCCGTCAATCCCAAATTCCTCAAACCAGCCGGAGACAGCGTCAAAAAGATATTCCCTGACCTCGGGCGAGCGCAGATTCAGCTTTACAAGCTCATAATGCCCTTCCCAGCCCTCGTAATGAAAGCCGTCGTTATAGCCACTATTGCCATCGAAATTTATATGGAACCAGTCTTTGTAAGGCGAGTCCCATTTCTTTTCCAGCACGTCGCGGAAGGCCGGGAAATCCCGGCCGACATGGTTGAACACCCCGTCGAGTATGATACGGATACCCGCTTCATGCAGTGCGCCGCACACCCGCTTAAAATCTTCGTTTGTCCCGAGTCTGCGGTCGATCACCTTATAATCCGCCGTATCGTACCCGTGCTTAGTCGACTGGAACACAGGGCCGAAATACACCGCGTTTATCCCTAAGTGTTTTAAATGCGGAATCCACTCGAGAACCTTTAAAATACGGGACTGGGGCGGGGACGTAAAATCGTTAAGTTCCTCTGCCCCGCAAAACCCCAAAGGATATATGTGGTAAAATACCGCGTTTTCCGCCCAAATTGACATAACTCGTTCCCCCGTTTATAATCAGTCTTCGCCCAGCGCCTGCCGCCCGATATCTTTGCGGTAGTGCGCGCCGTCAAAATGGATTTTTTCCACCGCAGAATAGGCGTTTTCAAGGGCGGATTTAAGCTCTGAACCTATTCCGGTCACACCCAAAACCCGGCCTCCGTTGGTCAGAAACTCCCCATTTTCATATCGCGTTCCGGCATGATACACCGTGGAACCGTTTGTCTGCCCGTTTTCGTCCAGTCCGCCGATGGGAATTCCCTTCGGGTAACTGCCCGGATATCCTCCCGACGCCATAACCACACAGGCGCAGGCTTCCTTTTTCCAGACGATATCGATTTCCGAAAGCCTTTCGTCGATTACTGCGTCGATTATATCGGCAAGATCAGTCTCTAAAAGCGGCAATACCACCTGAGTTTCCGGGTCTCCGAATCTGGCGTTATACTCAATGACCTTAGGCTCGTCTTTTGTCAGCATCAGCCCGAAATACAAACAGCCTTTGAAGGGACAGCCCATTTCACGCATGGCGTGCACCGTCGGCAGAAAGATTTCATCCATAGCGCGCCGGGCTATTTCCGGCGTATAGCGGGGATTCGGCGCGACCGTACCCATGCCGCCGGTGTTGGGGCCTTTGTTCCCCTCAAACACCGGCTTATGATCCATAGAAGAAATCATAGGGGCAACGGTTTTTCCGTCGGTGAAGCAAAGCACCGATACCTCCGGCCCGGTCAGAAATTCCTCAATGACTACCTTTGAGCCGGATTCCCCGAATATTTTATCCTTCATCATTTTTTCCACTGCGTCCTTTGCCGCCGCGAAGTCCTCAGCGATGACGACACCCTTGCCTAAAGCCAGGCCGTCCGCCTTAATCACACAGGGATATTTATTCTGCTGGATGATGTATTCGACAGCTTTTTCAGCATCGTCAAATATCTCATATCCGGCAGTCGGGATACCGTAGTTTTTCATCAGGTTTTTTGAAAAAACCTTGCTGGCTTCTATTCTCGAGGCAAGCTTGCCAGGGCCAAACGCCCTTATGCCTTCGGCTTCAAGTGCATCTACCAGTCCCGCCGCGAGCGGGTCGTCCGGCGCTACAAACACAGTTTCCGCGTTGGTTTCTTTCGCAAGTCGGATAACCGCCGGAATATCGCAGGGATTTATATCCGGGAAGCATTTGGCGTCGCGGCTGATGCCGCCGTTGCCGGGCGCACAGAAAATTTCACTTACCCGGCTACATTCCTTTAGTTTTTTTATAAGGGCATGCTCTCTGCCGCCGCCGCCAATCATCAATATTTTCATTTTAGCTTCCCCCGGCATTAGTGTTTAAAATGGCGCATACTCGTAAAGAGCATCGCGATACCGGCTTCGTTGCAGGCTTTAATACTGTCCTCATCCCGGATCGAGCCGCCTGGCTGGATTATAGCGGTAATCCCGGCTGCTTTCGCGACCTGTACGCAGTCGTCAAACGGGAAATACGCGTCCGACGCCATAACCGAGCCGGGGGCGTTTTCTCCCGCGTATTTTATCGCAAGCTCCAGCGCCGTGATGCGGTTGGTCTGCCCCGGGCCGATGCCGACAGTGCGGTTTCCTTTCACCAGCGCGATCCCATTGGATTTGACATGCTTTACCACCTTCCACGCGAAGAGAAGCTGTGTAGTCTCATCCTCGGTCGGCTGACGGTTTGTCACGCATTTTAGTTCATTTCCCAAAAGCTCGGTATCAAGGTTTTGTACCAAAAGCCCGCCCGCGACCTTTTTCATGTCCATAAGGTTTTCGTTCGGAGCCGCAAGGCTTGGCAGGCGCAGCAAACGGATATTTTTCTTTTGGCTCAGCAGCGCGAAGGCTTCTTTTTCGTAAGCCGGCGCGATGATGATTTCCAGGAAAATCTCCGCCAGTTTTTCCGCTGTTGGCAAATCCACGGGACGGTTAAGGACAACTATACCTCCAAAAATCGAAACCGGATCGGCGTCGTGGGCATTCACATACGCATCAAAAATCGTCTCCCCTACGCCGACACCGCAAGGATTGGCGTGCTTGACCGCGACCGCCGCGGGCCGCTCCGCACCGAATTCCTTCATAACATCCAAAGCGCCGTTCGCGTCGTTTATGTTGTTGTATGAAAGCTCCTTGCCGTGAAGCTGCTCGGCTGCGGCTAAAGTATTGTCACCCGCGTCCGCTTCTTTGTAAAACGCGGCGCCTTGATGCGGATTCTCTCCATAGCGCATCTCCTGCACCTTCTCAAAGGTCAGGGTGAGCTTTTCGGGGAAGGGAGATGCCTCGCGCCGGGTACGCAAATATCCGGCAATAAGCGAGTCATACGCGGCGGTGTGCTCAAACACCTTGCCGGCCAGCATGAATTTTATATCTGAGGATATTTCACCCTGCCGCAGGGCGTTTATCACTGTATCATAATCAGCCGGATCGGTCACAACGGTCACATCCTGCCAGTTTTTCGCGGCCGCGCGAAGCATTGTCGGCCCGCCGATATCGATATTTTCAATCGCCTGATCTAAAGAAACGGCGGGTTTTTTAAGAATTGTTTCTTTAAACGGATAAAGATTTATAACCACAATATCAATCGGCGTGACACCCAACTGCTCAAGCGTGCGCATGTGTTCTTCGTTGCCGCGAACAGCCAATACCCCGGCATGGATCATGGGATGCAGGGTTTTTACCCTGCCGTCCAGACATTCGGGAAAACCGGTTATTTCCGACACGCCGGTGACCGGAATCCCGGCGTCAGCCAGCAGCTTCGCGGTGCCGCCAGTAGAAACAATCTCAAAACCCATTTTTTCCAGCTCGGCGGCAAATGCGGCAACACCGGCTTTATCCGACACACTTATAAGCGCCCGTTTTTTCATATCCCACAAATCTCCATTCTTTATTTTATGATTATTGCCTTCCCATTTTCTATTTTGATTTTTCCCTCGCAGAAAAGTGCCACGGCCTCGGGTAGTATTCTCCACTCGGCCTGCTCCATAATGCGCTTTTGAAGCGATTCCGGCGTGTCGCCGTCTTTTACCTCGACTGCTTTTTGCAAAATAATAGCGCCCCCGTCGGGCACTTCATTGACAAAATGCACTGTAGCGCCGCTGAGCTTAACGCCGCTGTCAAGCGCGGCCTCATGAACCCGCAGCCCGTAAAATCCCTTGCCGCAAAAGGCGGGAATTAATGACGGATGCACATTTATAATGCGGTTTTTATATTCCCCGACGAGCTCGTCGCCCAAAATAGACATGAATCCTGCAAGGACAATAATGTCGGTTTCATATTGCTTCAGCAGGGCTTTCAGCGCTTTATCAAACGCTTCTCCGCTGTCAAAGGCGCGTCTGTCCGCCACCTCTGCGGGAATTCCGGCGTTTTTGGCGCGGGTAAGGGCGTAAGCACCGGGACGGCTGGAAATAACGCAGCGGATACGGCCGCCGCCGAGACGGCCTTCCCGCTGCGCGTCAATAAGAGCCCCCAAATTGGTTCCCCCGCCGGACACCAGCACGGCGATGTTCAGCATAGCTCCACCTCGCCGGAACCGATTTTTACCTCGCCTATTATGCGGGCATCCTCGCCCGACTCGCGCAAAAGTGCGACGGCGGCGTCCGCTTTGCGCGGATCAACCGCGATTACCATACCTGTACCCATGTTAAAGGTATTGAACATATCGTGCTCTGAAATATTGCCGGTAGACTGAATCATCTGAAAAATCGGCAGTATCTCAAGACTGTTTTTGCGTATGACCGCTTTCTGTTTTTTAGACAGCATACGCGGAATATTTTCGTAAAATCCGCCGCCGGTGATATGAGCCACGCCGTGTACCTCTACGGCATCCATGAGAGCGGACAGGGCTTTTACATAGATTTTGGTTGGGGTTAAAAGCTCTTCTCCCAAGGTTTTACCCAAATCGGCTATGTGCATTAAAACATTTTCTTTTTTGGTCTGCAAAACCTTGCGAACCAGCGAAAATCCATTGGAGTGTACCCCCGATGAAGCCACACCTATTAGCGCGTCTCCATAGCGAACCTTTCCGACGCCGAGCAATTTGTCATGATCGGCCATGCCGACGCAGAACCCGACAAGATCATATTCGTCGGCGGGATAAAAGCCCGGCATTTCGGCGGTTTCACCTCCGATAAGCGCACATCCGGCTTGTACACAGCCCTCGGCGACCCCCTCGACTATCGAGGCGACCTGCACCGGATCGGTTTTGCCGAGCGCTATGTAGTCGAGAAAAAACAGCGGTTTAGCGCCGGCGCACGCGACGTCGTTAGCACACATGGCTACGCAGTCGATACCAACCGTATTGTGCTTGCCCATTAAAAACGCGATTTTCAGCTTGGTGCCCACACCATCGGTGCCGGATACCAGCACTGGGCGTTTAATCCCGCGAAGTTCCGGCTCAAACAGCCCGCCGAAGCCGCCCAGCCCCCCGGTCACTCCCGGAATGCGGGTGCGCTGCACGTGCTCTTTCATCAGCTCGACGGCCTTGTATCCGGCGGTAACATCCACCCCGGCTTCTTTATAGCTTTCAGAAAAACTTTTCATATTTCTATTCCCCTGCTGTCACAGTGTTTCAAGCTCTGCCTGCAATTTTTCGTCGGCGGTCAAAACTCCCTGCGCCATTTTCTTTTTCTTGTCTTTCAGCAGCCCGGCAATGCGGCTGTCGGAAAGCGCCAAAATCTGCGCGGCCAGCAAGGCGGCATTCTTTGCGCCGTCTATGGCGACTGTGGCCACAGGAACGCCGCTGGGCATCTGCACGGTGGCCAGCAGCGCGTCCAGCCCGTCGAGAGAAGTGGATTTTATGGGGATACCGATAACGGGCAAAGTCGTATGTCCCGCCAAAACCCCTGCCAAATGCGCCGCCTTGCCAGCGGCCGCGATTATTACTCCAAAGCCGTTATCCATTGCGCCCACGGCGAAATCTGCCGCTTTTTCGGGAGTTCTGTGCGCCGACATCACATGCGCTTCATAGGGTATATCCATTTCACGCAACGTTTGAATCGCGCCCAAAACCACCGGGAGATCGGACTTGCTGCCCATTATGACCGCAACTTTTTTCAGTGGCATTCATGCTCCTGCCTTTCGGGTATTGATGTTATTTTTTTGCCGGCGAGTCGGTTATCAGTTCTTTAAAGGATGCCGCCAACCCTGCCATGCCCTGTATCTCTGAGGGAATAATGATTTTTGTCGCCTGGCCGTCTGCCGCCTTGGCGAAAGCCTCAAGGCTTTTAATAGCCAAAACGTTTTGCTGCGGATCAGCCTCGTTAAGCAGCTTGATGCTGCTAGCAAGTGCGGTCTGCACCTGACGAATAGCCTCCGCCTCACCCTCCGCCTCGCGGATTTTAGCTTCTTTGACGGCCTCCGCCTTCAAAATGGCGGAGCGTTTATCCGCCTCGGCGGACAGAATAGTAGATTCCTTAACGCCCTCAGCAACCAGGATACGGCTTTTCTTGTCGCCCTCGGCCCTCAAGATAGCTTCGCGGCGTTCACGCTCGGCCTTCATCTGTTTTTCCATCGCTTCTTGAATCTCGCGCGGCGGAAGGATATTTTTAAGCTCCACGCGGTTGACCTTTATGCCCCACGGATCGGTCGCCTCGTCGAGAATGACGCGGATTTGGGTGTTGATATGATCGCGGGATGTAAGCGTGCTGTCAAGCTCCATATCACCGATGATATTTCGCAGCGTCGTTGCCGACAGGGTTTCAATTGCCGCCATAGGACGCTCCACGCCGTATGTATAAAGCTTGGGATCGGTTATTTGAAAATAGACGACCGTGTCGATTTGCATAGTGACATTATCCTTGGTGATAACCGGCTGCGGGGGAAAATCCGCCACCTGCTCTTTCAGCGAGACAACCTTTGCTACCCTGTCGATAAACGGGATTTTGAAGTGAAGTCCAGTAGACCATGTGGCATTATATGCTCCCAGCCGTTCTAAAACATAAGCCTTTGCCTGCGGGACAATTTTAATATTCGCAATAAGGATCAAAAGAATGATGACAACCAAGCCAAGCAATACATAAAGACCTAAGAATTCCATGATTTTACCCCTTTCTGTTTTTGCGGCCGATCAGCGCTTAGGCGCTACAATCAGCTTGACTCCCTCAATGTTTAAAACCTCAACCTCGCCGCCCTTGGCTAGAAGTTTATCATCACTTGAGCGAGCCGACCAAATTTGACCCGAAACATTGACCTGACCCACGCCGACCGTGTTGTCAATATTCTCTGTGACGATACCGGTTTTGCCGATGTTGCTGTCCGCGTTGGTGGGTTCCTTCTTTGATGCCAGTTGTTTTTTTGCCAGAGGACGCAGCGTGAAAAGACAGACGGCGGAAACCAGAAGAAACACCGCGATTTGAATCGGAATACTGTCTGTGATAAACGAGGTTATCAAAGCAAAAACCGCCCCTATGGCAAACCAGATACTCGTAAGCTGGTAGGTAAGGGCTTCTGTCAGCACGGCGGCAACGACTACCCCCAGCCAAACAATCAGCATAACTTCCATTTCATCCCTTCTTTCTATTCATATTTATGAATTTACGCCATTAGTATACCATATTTCGGGAAAAACTGCAATCAAAATCAGGCGGGATGCACGGAAATCAAATATAATAATTATCCGATGAATGTGCCTGTCAGAAGCCCCTGAAACGAAGGTAACGCTGCTGTGCAAGCTCCTCAGGGGTTATGGATAAAAGCTCGTCTAAATTTGTTTTCAAATACCGCTTGATGTTCTCGCAAACTGCTTTTGGATCGCTCTGCGCACCCTCTTCCGGCTCGGGGATTATATCCTCAATAATTTTAAGCTGCAAAAGCTCCTCCGCCGTGATTTTCATTACGCCGGCAGCTTCCTCGGCACGGCCAGCGTCCTTCCAGAGAATCGCGGCAAACCCCTCGGGAGACAGCACCGAATATACGGCGTTTTCCAGCATTGCCACACGGTTCGCGACCGCCACGGCAAGCGCTCCGCCGCTTCCTCCCTCTCCGATAACCACGCTTATAACCGGTACTTTAAGCGCCATCATTTCTTTGAGATTGGTGGCTATCGCCTCGCCCTGACCCCGCTCCTCGGCGCCGGTTCCGCAATAAGCGCCCTGTGTGTCGACCAGACAGATAACAGGCCGGCCGAATTTATCCGCCTGCTTCATCAGCCGCAGTGCCTTTCTATATCCTTCCGGATGGGGTGAGCCGAAGTTGCGTTTTTGCCGCTCGGCGATATCCCTGCCCTTTTCCTCGGTGATAACCGTTACCGGGCGGCCGTCAAAAAAAGCGACTCCCCCCATAACGGCACCGTCGTCCGCAAAGCCTCGGTCGCCATGAAGCTCAATAAAATCGGTGAAAAGCTTTCTGATATAATACTGCGAGGTAGGACGTTCCATCATTCGCGCGATTTTCAAACGTTCCCAGGGTGTTTTAGGCATTAAAATCACTCTCCCCGCTGTGAATTAACAGGAGCTTATAAAGCAGCGCTTTAAGGTTTTTGCGTTCTTCTATTACGTCGACAAACCCGTGCTGCTCAGCGAATTCCGCCGTTTGAAAATCCTTTGGAAGCTTTTGTTTTATTGTCTGCTCAATCACCCTTTTGCCCGCGAAGCCTATAAGTGCGCCCTTTTCCGAAATGATGACATCGCCGAGGCTCGCAAAGCTTGCGGTCACGCCGCCGGTAGTTGGGTGGGTGATGACGGTGATGTATAAAATGCCCATATCCGAAAGCTTTTTTAAAGCGCCGCTGATTTTAGCCATCTGCATTAAAGAGACTATCCCCTCTTGCATGCGCGCGCCGCCGGAGGCGGTAAATATAATCAGCGGAAGCCGGTGCTCCATAGCGTATTCAATAGAGCGTGTTATGCTTTCACCCACCGCGTGGCCCATACTGCCCATCATGAT